>JANNWW010000153.1:0-9452 GCA_031409255.1 Crocinitomicaceae bacterium | reverse complement strand
GCAGATGAATGGGAAAACCCTGAATTCTATACACGCAATGTTTGGTTCACAGATAAAGACGAAAATCAAGCGCTTTCTTTGCGATACACAGGTGAAGTGTTTTACGATGTGCAATCGCCTTACCAACGCGTTCGAATTCTTGAATCTCCGAAATACGGTAAATTATTGACCTTGGACGATATGTTCATGACAACCGAAAAAGACGAATTCCATTACCACGAAATGATTTCTCACCCAGCTATGTTCACGCATGGTTCTGCGAAAGATATTTTAGTTATTGGCGGTGGAGACGGTGGAACAGTGCGTGAGATTCTTCGTCATGATTCTGTTGAAAAAGTAACAATGGTTGAAATAGATGGTGAAGTTATTAAAGCGTGTAAAGAACATTTGCCTTCTATTGCATCAGCTTTCGATCATCCGAAATTAAACTTAATTGTTGGCGACGGAATTTTACATGCAAAGGAAGCCGCAAAAGATTCGTATGATATCATTATTGTTGATGGCTCAGATCCGGTTGGACCTGCTGAAGGCTTGTTCTCGGTAGAATTTTACCAAAACTGTTTCAAAGCGTTAAAACCAGGTGGAATTTTAATTGCACAAGGTGAATCTCCTAAATTCAATGAGTTCGCTTTTGCGGAATTGAATGCAACTTTACGTCAAATATTTGGAACAGAAAATGCAGCAGTTTCTTTGTTCTATGTTCCAACTTATCCTTCTGGAATGTGGTCTTTCCAATACGGAATGAAAGGTGCTGTTCAACCAAAAACGATTGAAAAAGCAGCCGAAATAGACGCATTTGTTGAAGCAAAAGGATTGAAATATTACAATTCAGATATTCACAAAGCAAGTTTCGCATTGCCAAATTTTGTGAAAACTTTGTTGAATGGATAATATGAATTTCGACCCAAATGGGGTAGGCATTGCAAACGGGAATATCTTCGGATTTCCCGTTTCTGAGTTAGAAGCAAATTTGATTTTAATTCCCGTTCCTTGGGATGCAACTGCTTCCTATGGAAAAGGCACAAGTGACGGTCCGCAGGCAATTTTAGACGCATCAACTCAGCTCGATTTTTACCATCCTCAACTTCCAAATGCTTGGAGCACAAAAGTTTTTATGACTCCGATTTCTGAGGAAATGAAGGCAATAAACGATCAGTTGTGTGAAGAAGCAAAAGAGTACATCACGTTTTTAGAGGAAGGTGGGCAATTGACGACTCATTCGCCCTATATGGATTTTTTGAAGCGAATCAACGAAACGCATTTAACGTTAAAGGAAAACTTGAAACAGCGTGCGAAAGAATTGTTGGATTCCGGTAAAATTGTTGCTGTTTTGGGTGGTGAACATTCAACTCCACTAGGTTTATTGGAAGCAATAGACGAACAAGGAAACGAATTTGGAATACTTCAAATAGACGCGCACGCAGATCTACGCGACGCATACGAGGGGTTCGGGCAATCGCATGCCAGCATCATGTTCAATGTGTTGAAAAACTGCAAAAACCTAAAGAAATTAGTTCAAGTTGGAATTCGTGACATTGCAAATTCTGAAATTGAGTTAATTAAAAAGGAACCCCGCCTGCAGACCTTTTTCGATTGGGAAATTAAAAAACGCCAGTTTGAAGGGGAAACTTGGAAATCTATCGTTCAATCAATCATACATGAATTGCCACAGCGGGTGTTTATTTCTTTTGATATTGACGGTCTGCATCCTTCGCTCTGTCCAAATACAGGCACGCCGGTTGTTGGAGGTTTCGAACTGGAACAGATTACCTATTTATTTTTTGAAATCGTGGAAAGTGGCAGGCAAATTATTGGTTTCGATTTAAACGAAGTTTCACCCGGAACTGAAAGCGATTGGGATGCAAATGTTGGCGCTAGAGCTTTGTGGAATTTGGTTTGTGCAACTGAAAAAAGTAGACTTATCAATTACAAATAAACGGAAACGTTTGGTGTAATTTCCAGAAGTAGAAATTAGTGCCCGAATTTTTTAGTATATTCGTTGCGTTAAAACAATATATGCTTTTTACTAAGAAGGTATTTATCACATCAATAACGCTCTTAATTTTTGCGTTTACTTCGTATTGCCAAAATTTCAGTGGTTTTGGTGCTATTCCATCAAAACATTTTGGAATCAATGATTTTGAAAGTGCTCCTCAAATTTGGGTAGGAACTCAGGGGGTTGATGGAACGTGCTTTTTTGGAAATGGATTAGATTTATTAGCTTTCAACGGAAATGAATGGTCGAAAATCCAAATCGATACTGCTAAAACAAAAAAGAGCTATCAAGATATTGCTGATAAATCATATGTTGGTTGCATTAAGTCTTTATCTGATGGCAAAATTGCGATTGGAAGAGAAAATAATTTCGGGTTTTTAGATTATTCTAAATCTGGAAAGTTAACTTACTATCCTGTTTTCGCAACTGAAAACACAGATAAATTAGGTGTAATTTGGGGAATCTATGAATTGGGTAATGGATCAATTCTTTTTATTGGTGAATCTGGAATTTACAGTGTGAATAACAAAAAAGTGACACGCATTGAACAAGAGAGTAAGTGGAAAGAATACGAACACAAAACGTCTACTCGAATTGGAAAAGGTGTTCTTATTGTTTATCAGCACAAATATCTTCTTGGAGCAGATGGTAAAAAAGAGCGAAAACACCAGTTTTTGGATTTGATTACAGGTAAAATGTCTGAAGTAAAGTTGCCGGAAAGTTGCAATATTCGTAGCGTTCGCGGAAGTTTTCAAGAAAACGGTCTGTGGTATGTTGTAGATGTTGACATAAATGGTGTAAACCAAATTATTCAGTACAACGACCTGTTAAAGAAACCAATTTGGACGAAAATAAGCACCGACAAATTTCCCGTATTTAAGAACGGAACATGTTACAGTGTTTCTCAATTTGGTCAAATATTATTGGTATCAACTGATGGAGAAGGATTGTATGTGGCCTATTCAAATGGAAAAACGATTCGCCAATACAAAGACGAATCTGAAATCGATAATCCATCTGTTCGCTTTGCCTTTTTAGACAAAAACAGAAACATTTGGTGCGGTTTAGAACGAGGAATTCAATTTATTGAAACCAATTCCCCGATTACAAGTTTTGGTCGTTCTTCAGGGATTAATTCACATATAGAAACAATCGATTTTAAATCGGGCGTTCCACTTATTGGAAATCACCAAGATTTATTTATTAGTTCAAAAGTAGATGGTAGAAATCTTTTTTCTAGTATTGAGACTTTTTTTCAAAACATTTTTGATATCAGAACCTTCAAAACTTCGCAAGGAAAGAAAACATTGATAGTTGGAAATGATGGAGTTTATCAAATAAAAACGGTCAATAAAAATCAAATTCCAGACAAAATTTCTGGAGAATATGGTTGGCAATTATGTCAATCTACAGTTAATAAAGATGAAATTTATTTCGCGTTAGAACAAGGACTTGGTGTTTTTAAACTGAAAGAAAACGGAACTTGGGAGTATAAAGTGGTTATTTCTTTAACTGGTGGAGAAACGAATACGCTTGTTGCATTAAAAGACAAACTTTATTTGCCGGTTAAAGGAATTGGGTTTTATATGTATGATTTAAATAAAAAAACATACAAGTTATATAAATTCTCGACTCTGTTAGCGAAGAAATTAGCTTTAAAAAGCATTAAAACTTCTCGACCTTGTATTGAAGTTTTTCAAGGCAAAATTATTATTGGAACATACAAAGGTTTGTATCAATTCGATGACAAAAAGGAGAAATTAGTTCCGTTTCATTCTGTTTTTATGAACGGCGATTTAGATAAAACGGAATACGGAATTCACCGAATTAAGAATATTGATAACAGGCAGCTTTGGGTTGTTTACACTTCTAAAAATTCGCGCGGAAAATTAGATAAAATTACAGGATGGTTTGAGCAAACAAGCGCTGGAATGAAATGGATTACTGATCCAGTTTCGTTGTTAAAGGTTCAAGGTTTGCCTTATGCGATTGAAAAAAATCCGCTAACAAACGAAGTGTGGATAGGAACCGACGACGGATTATATATCTTGAATCAGAACGCAGTTGGAAGAAAACAAAATAATTCGAAAGTTTACATTGATCGCTTAGAGTTTTATGGGCAAGTGCGCTATAACAATTTAAGCCATGTAAAACAAAACGGCACCATTAATTACAAAGACAATACCTTCCGTTATCAGTTCTATTCGAATTGTTATTCAGCTTCCGGTCCAACTCTTTATTCGTATAAACTAGAGGGTTATTCAGACGTGTGGTCAGAATGGTCGGCTTTGAGTTATGCTGATTTTGTGAAGATATCTGAAGGAGAATACACACTAAAAGTGAAAGTAAAATCTTTTTATGGACAGGAAAGTGAAGTGGAATCTTTCAAGTTTAATGTTTCACCGCCATGGTACAGAACAATTTGGGCATATATTATTTACCTTTTAATTGTTGGTTTAATTGTTTTTCTTGCCATTCAGATTTCTACTCTACGTGTAAAAAGACAAAAACGTAAACTAGAAGAAATTGTAGTAGAAAGAACAAGTGAAATTGCCGAACAAAACAAACAATTAGAACATCAAAAATCTGAGATTACACAGAAAACGACAGATATTCTTGATTCAATACACTACGCAAAACGTATTCAAAACACTATTCTTCCGACTGATTTTCGACTAAAAGAATTATTTGACGAACATTTTGTGTTCTACAGACCCAAAGACATTGTTTCTGGAGATTTTTATTGGGCCAGAGAAGTGAATGGTAAAATCCTATTTGCGTCTATTGATTGTACAGGACACGGAGTGCCTGGAGCACTGGTTTCATTTGTTGGCAATAATGGTTTGTTGCGTTGTATTTCTGAGTTGCGTTTATCTGAACCTGCTGAAATTTTAGATAATCTGCGCGATATTGTTGTGAAAGCATTTAAAACAGAAGCTAATTTCGACGTGAAAGATGGAATGGACATGGCAATTTGTTCCTTAGATCCAAAAACGGGTGAATTAAATTATGCTGGAGCCTACAACGATTGTATAATAGTTAGAAATGGAGAACTTATTGAATTGAAACCAGACAAGCAGCCAATTGGATTGTTCGATAATGCCAAACCTTTCACTCAACATCGTTTCATGTTGCAAGAAAACGATTGTATTTATATGACAACAGACGGATATGTTGATCAGTTTGGAGGTGAAAAACAAAAGAAATTTAAAGCAAAACCGTTCAAAGAAATGCTTTCAGTGATTTATCAGAAACCGATGGATGAGCAATTTATAATTATTGCAAAAACGTTTGATGATTGGAAAGGCGATATTGATCAGGTAGACGATGTGTGTGTTGTTGCAGTAAAATACAAAGCCCAGTCGAATGAGTAATTTATTTAAGCTAATTGGCTGGCTTTCACTAATCACTTTCGGAATTATTTTATTTGGATATTTCGTTTTAGAATGGAAATTAACGCTTGTTCTTCCGTTTGCAATTGGAAGTTTAATTCTTTTTATTCAGTGGCTAGCTACCTTTAATATTCAACATAAAAATAGTCGATTTTTAAGTTCATTGGCATTTGTTTTTCAACTTATTTTGGTGCTTCTTTTTGTATTAGATTTTATCGAAATTGCTGTTTGTTGGAAATGGATGTTTACACTTTTAACTCTTTCAATAGTTACTTTTCTCCACGATATTATACTTCGACTTACAGCATCTACTAAAAATCAAATATTGCGTATTGCATCAACGGTATTGGCTTTTCTTTCGTTTTTACTTTGTAGCCTATACATTCACACGTTAGTAATTTCAAAAATAGCGTTCTTTATAAGTTTCTGTTACCTATTATTTGTTGGTGTAAATATTTGGGTTTCTAAAGAAACTGATTCAGGTTCAAAAACAAAAATGAATTAAAGTTTACTGTTTTTTTTTATTTTAAACGGTCTTAATTACTCCTTTCATAGAACTTTATAGTATATTTATCGAATTAAATCTAATTTATTATGCTTAAAAAAATAAGTTATTTTGTTGTTTTCTTTGTGGTAACTTCTTGTGGCTCCTCTGAAAAAAAGCAAGTTGTAAAAGAAGAAATTACGAGTATAACAGAAACTGTTGCAACAGAATTCAATATTCCGTCACCTTCAGAACAATTCACTCTGTTTAAACTTTTGAATTTACCGAAGAATCTGAATCTATTGAACAGTGCAGAAAATGCATCAAAATACAAAGACGCAGACAAAAAAGCCTTAAATTTTGGTGTTTATGCTGCAGATATTAGCTATTTAACAAGCTATAAAGAATCTTCTCGTTACATGGAATACTTCGGTAAAATGGAACGATTGGGAAGTGAAATAGGTGTTTCTCAAGTTTTTTCTAAAGAACTATCTGAGCAAGTCGAAAAATGGGAACAAAATCCGGATTCGCTTTTTATTGTTAGCAACGAAGTTTACGACAGAACTTTTTCTAAGTTAGTAGAAATTGAAAAAGGAAAAGAATTATCACTGATGCTTATTGGAGGTTGGTTTGAATCGTTGAATATTATATTGAATTCTGCTGGTGAATACAATTCAAAAAATAAAGTAAATAAATTGTTGGCCGATCAGAAATTGGTTGCTGAAAATTTGATTGATTTTTTAGTTGATTACCAAGATGATGTAGTTGTTCATTCTTACCTCGATGAGGTTGCTGAAGTTTTGGCTATTTTTAATCAAATGAAATGTTCTTCAACCAAACGAACTGTGAATAAACAAAAAGGTAAAATTGCTATTCAAGGCGGCGAAACATGTGTTCTTACTGAGGAAAATTTCACCGATTTGAAAACAAAAGTACTAGAAGTTAGAACCAAAATAGTTAATTAAAATATAGATCATGAAGAAAATTAGTTTCATCTTAACTTTAAGTTTATTCAACGGGCTAACAGCTCAATGTCCAGCTTCTTCCTCATTTGTTAGTGTGAAGCAACAAAAAAAAGACGGGTATTCTGTTAATTCAAACTCTAGAACTGCCTCTTTGTTGTCTGGAAATATTTACGAGTTGTCTTTTATAGCTCAAGAAGGAATGGATTACCGTTTTTCTTCTGCAACCTTAAATTTGGGTGCCGGAACAGTAGCTTTTGAATTGTACGAAATGGTTACAGAGAAAAAAGATGTAAACGGTAAAACAGAATACAAAAAAGTAAAAAAAACAATTGGAACATCTGCAGACGCTCAAGGTGGAACTCTTGAATTAATATCCGACAAAACACGTAAAATTTTCATTAAAGTTACCTTAGATGGTGGCAACCCGAAGAAACCAGAATGCGTGGGTGTATTGATTGAAAATAAATTCACAACAAAAATTGGATTTTAACATAAAATAAAAACGTATTTCAACTTTGGCCCCGTATATTTGCGGGGCTTTTTAATTATGATTGAACAACAACTATTCGCGGCGCTTTCTTTAGCAAATAACATTGTTATTACTTCGCACAAATCTCCAGACGGAGACTCTATTGGAAGCTCATTAGCGCTCCATCACTTTTTAAACAAAATAGGCAAAAATTCAGTAGTCGTTCATCCAGACAAAGCTCCTGAATACTTGCATGCTATTCCAGGTGTTTCCAGTATTATTTGCTTCGATTTAGAGACAGGAAAGGCAGAAGAACTAATTGAAAAAGCAGATTTTATTTTCTGTTTAGATTACAATGATTCAAGTAGAGTTGGAAGTCAGATGCAAGTTGTTTTGGAAAAATCGACAGCTAAAAAAGCAATGATTGATCACCATTTAAATCCTTCAAATTTATGTGAGTTTGTAATCTCTGATACAAAAAAAGCGTCCACTTGTGAATTAATTTATGATTGGATTGAAGCTAATAATCAATTGGCTTTAATAGATGAAACAATTGGAGCGTGTATTTATGTGGGTACAATGACAGATACCGGATCGTTCCGATTTCCGTCTGTTCAATCTAAAACACATCGAATGATTGCCGACCTAATTGATAAAGGTTTGAAACCACACATGTGGCATGAAGCACTTTTCGATAATAATACAATTGGCCGAATCAAATTGAAAGGATTTGCGCTTTCTGAAAAATTAATCTGCTTGCCCAATTTGCCCGTTGCTTTTTCTTCTTTGAGTTTGAATGAATTAGCTAAGTTAAATTACCAAAAAGGCGACACAGAGGGAATTGTTAATCAAATATTAGGAATTTCTGGCATTCAAATGGCGGTGTTTTTTATGGAAGCAGACGGCGAAGTAAAAATTTCTTTTCGCTCAAAAGGACCTATTTTTGTTAACCAATTAGCAAATTTGCATTTTAATGGAGGTGGACATGCTTACGCTTCTGGCGGAAGATCGATTGAATCACTCGAAAAAACAATAGAACTTTTTACAGAAGTTGTCCGAAATTTTATTCCAAATGAAAAATAAATTTATTTATCTCTTAGTTGTTTGTTGTCTTTTTGCTTGCGAGGAAGATAAAAAGCCCTTTCCTTCAGAATGGAATCAGAACAAAAGTGTTGAATTAAATCAAAATTTGAGCGAGCAAGAAGATATAGATATTCAGTTGTTTCTTGCAAATATTGATAGCACACGCGTTATAGAATCTGGTTCGGGTTTGCGGTTTATTTCAGTAAGATCAAGCAAGGAAAGAGCAATTAAAGACCAAGAAATTGCTGCAGTTCGTTATACAGTGAAATTATTAGATGGCACAAAGTGTTACGAAACTGAAAAAGGACGTTTAGATGAATTCAAGGTAAATCACAGCGATATTGAATCTGGAATTTTAGAAGGAATCAAACAAATGCATTTGGGTGAAAAAGCTCGATTTGTTTTTCCCAGTCATCTAGCGCATGGTTTGTTAGGCGATCAAGATAAAATTCCGCCACTTTCGCCTTTAGTTGTTGATGTTGAATTAGTTGAAATTAAATAAATGAAAAAAAGCACACATTATTTTCCAATTCTTTTAGCAGCATTTTTAGTGCTCTTAAATTCATGTTCAACAGATGGAGCTTCAAAGGGAGAAATTCCTAAAGTAGAAAAAGCGAACAAGCCATTGCTTTCAAAAGCTGAACTTGCAATTGAACCTACAAAACAAATTGTTACAAAGAAAGAATTTCCGAACGGACTGAAAATTCAATGGTTCGAAAAAGGTAAAGGTGAAAAAGTTCAACTTGAAGAGGTGTATGAAATTAATTTTAAACTTAAAACAGAAAACGGACAAGTTATAGACGGAAATCATTTATTGAAAAAAGATTGGATTCCATTTTTAGTAGGAATGAATACCTTTTTACCTGGAATGGAATTAGCGATGAACGAACTAAACGAAGGCGATTTTGTGGAAGTGTTCCTTCCGGCTAAACTAGCTCGTGGAAATGGAGAAATTAAAGGTCTTGTTGCACGCAATTCTTCGAATGTATTACTTATACGTGTTGGAAAAAAAATAAAGCCAAATAAAACGGTTGAAGGAGTTAAAGTGTGGCTTTTCGAAGAA
>JANNWW010000152.1:0-8046 GCA_031409255.1 Crocinitomicaceae bacterium | reverse complement strand
ATTGTAATTTCATTCCTGAATTTAATCTATTTAAATATAAACCAGCAATAATTGGCCATTCAGATTGATTTTTCGCTTGTTCTCCATAAACGATAGATGCCAAAGTAACTGCCTGAGAAGGAGTTTCCAAACCAACTTGTTTTAATTTAGCCATGCGTTCATCTGTCCAAAAGTTTTTAAATTCTTTTGCCATTCTGGCCACAAAATCTTCTTTCGTAACATCGTAAAAAGAATTGTATGAGTTTGGAATAAATAAAGTTGAAATTGTTTCTGGCGTGAAGCCATATTTGGATAGTGTTTCAGAATCTAGGATATAATTTTTTAATTCAATCTTATCTACATCAATACAAGCAGCCACTTTTTCGCACAAATCTTCTATAGTTGAGCAGTTATTAAAAGTTACAACAACTTCCACTTCAGCATTTCCATTTCCGTTAGAATTTAGTGTGAAACCATTCAGCAATTGACGGTAAGATGTTCCGCTTTCAATTCGATACATTCCAGATCCCAACTTTCTGTTAGTCAGTTTTTTAAATTCAGCTAGCGAAACAAAAGATTCAACATTATTTACAACACCTTTATCTTTTAAATCGTTGGCAATTTCTTTTAAAGAAGCGTTCGAATCTAAAACATAATTAACCGTTTTTGAGTTGCTTGTTCCAACTCGTCCGTCTAAAAAAGCACCTATATATTTCCAACCTAATGCAACACCAATTAATCCAAGAATTCCGATTACAATTAATCCTTTTTTAAACATTTTTTAAAGAGAATTTCGTTTAACATATTATTTCCAATAATTTTCTTTTGCCCCACTTCCTGATATCCGCATGAATCGAAAAGCGCTAAACTCGTAATATTATTACTTTGAACTGAACAATTTATGTCGCGCAAATCTAACTGTTCTAAAGCATATCTTTCCAATACACGCAAGGCATGCTTTGCATATTTTCTTCCTCTATAATTTTCATCAGCTATTAAAATTCCTACTGAAGCTGACCGTTTCTCAGAGGAATAATCATACAAATCGATTGTTCCAATTGGCGCATCTTTGTGATTATCGATAATAATAAACCGTATTTGACCAAAGTTAACAATCTGTTTACTCTGTTCAATAAATTCAAGCATTTCTGTTAACTTATATGGCTTATCTGTTCCAGTAACCAACCAAATATCGGTGTTGTTTTCCCAAATGAGCAATAGCTGCGCATCAGACTCTTCAACAATTCGTAAACGGATTTCAGGATTTTGTTCCATTTTCTAAACTACGTATTTTTTGATGAATTTTCGCTAAAGTATATTTCGGAATTTGTTTAAAACTTACGGGTAAATGTACCGAACAAGTTGATTTTACTCGCTTTCCATTGTGTATAAATTCCAGTAAATTGTGTAAGGTTTTCACCTCTTCATTGCAAGAAAGTACTTTAAAAATAGGCGAAGAACAGGTTGTATTTCCTTCTCCAACTGTTTCAAAAGCGTTAAAAGCTGAAATTATTTGTGTGAGTTCTAGCTTAAAGTTTAATTCAATGAATAACAACGGATTTTTTTTGCGATTGATTTGCTTGACTAAAGAGTCAACTTGTTTGTGTTCTTTGCCTTTTACACTAAGCGAAAAATAATTCAAACCAAATGAAATTCCTATGTGAGGAGGGGTTTCCTCGGGATTCCAGATCCATAAAATCAACTTATTTTCGAAATTCGGATACGAATCTTGCTTCCGATTTTCAAAGTAAAATTCACTCATTCCAAATTCCATTAAAGACTTTCAACGCTGGTCCGATTAAAAAAATACTTTCGAATGATTTTTCATTTGTTCTATTCAAATTAACACGCAGCAATCCGCCTTTTGTGTTTAATTCAAAACTTTGATTACCAATTAATTCCGCTTCAAAACACATCACAATTGCTGCTGCAGTTACACCTGTTCCACATGAAAGCGTTTCAGCTTCCACACCTCGTTCATAGGTGCGAATTTCTGCATTTTGAGCTGAAATAAGGCAAATCTCGTTCACATTTATTCCTATTTTTTTGAATTTGTCTGAATAGCGAATATGTTTGCTTTTGTGAACGAATTCTTCTTTGGAATAAGAAATAGCTTTCGAAACTCTTATAAAATGGGGCGAACCAGTATGTATAACGTAATCTTTTTGCCCGAAACTTTCATCAATTTCAATTGAACTGACAGGTTTCATGTTCAAATAAACAATTCCATCTTTTTTTTCAGCTTCGTGGTCCCCATCAATTGCCCAAAAAAGAACTGTATTTTTAGTTATTCCTAATTCGTGAGCGAAATTAACCGCACAACGCGCACCGTTTCCACAAAAACTTTTAGAAGCGTCTGAATTGTAATAATCGACTTCAAAATCATATCCTTCTTTTGCATTGATTTTTATCAATCCATCAGCTCCAATTCCAAAACGACGGTCGCACAAACGAACAATTGTTTCATCAGAAAGCATATCGTATTCGCCAGATAAATTGTTTATCATCACAAAATCGTTGCCTGTGCCTTGGTATTTAGTGAAAGAAATTATCATTTGCTTAACATCTTTTAACACTGCAAAAGTAACAAATCGAAAAGTAAAACGATTATTATTGCAGTGTAAAATTTAAATCAAAAAAATAAAATTTTAGTATGAAAAATTCATTGAAGTATTTAGCTTTGGGATGTATTGGAGGAATGATTCCCTTTGCCTTTGGTTACATATTATCGGCTTCTAGTCGAAATATATCAGATGATGTAATTGATGGAAACAATTTTTCTAGACCTGTTTCCTTTTCAGGAATGCCCGAATCGAGTGTGAGTTTTGTGGAAGCTTCTGAAAGCTCTGTCAACTCGGTTGTTCACGTAACAACAAAAGTAGTTCGCACGCAAGTAACACGCGATCCTTTTTACGAATTTTTTAACGGACCCGGAACTGGAAACCGCGAGTTCAAACAATATGGAAGCGGATCTGGTTCTGGAGTAATTGTTTCTTCTCAAGGTTACATTGTTACAAATAACCACGTAATTGAAGATGCATCTGAAGTGGAAGTAATTTTGAACGATAATTCGAAGTATACCGCAACAGTAGTTGGAACAGATCCTTCTACCGATATTGCAGTTTTAAAAATTGATGCTCCCAATCTTAAACCAATTCCTTTAGGAAATTCAGACGAATTGCGCGTCGGAGAATGGGTTTTAGCGGTCGGAAATCCATTTAATTTAACATCAACCGTTACCGCAGGAATAGTTTCAGCAAAAGCGCGAAATATAAATCTTTTGGGTGACAGAACAAAAACCCACGTTCCAATTGAGAGCTTTATACAAACAGATGCTGCTGTGAACCCAG
Source organism: Crocinitomicaceae bacterium (assembly GCA_031409255.1). Taxonomy (GTDB): domain Bacteria; phylum Bacteroidota; class Bacteroidia; order Flavobacteriales_D; family Crocinitomicaceae; genus Fluviicola. Next base: position 4,717 of record JANNWW010000152.1, on the reverse strand, counting down.
GAAACAGTGGAGGAGCACTTGTGAATACGAAAGGAGAATTGATTGGAATAAATACTGCAATTGCATCGCAAACAGGTTCGTACTCTGGATATAGTTTTGCTATTCCAGTAAATTTGGTGAACAAAGTAATGCGCGACATTATTGATTTTGGTATTGTTCAACGGGGTTATTTAGGAGTTCAAATTGCCGACATTAATCAAGAATTAAAAACAAAATACGGTTTACCAAACTTAAATGGCGTATTTATTTCAGCAGTAACGGAAGATGGAGGAGCTCAAAAAGCTAGTATTAAAAAAGAATGGGTAATTTTAAAAGTAGGCACAAAAGAGGTCAATTCTGTTGCTGAATTGCAAGAGGAAGTTGGAAAACGTAGACCTGGCGATATGGTTTCACTTACCTTAAGAACAGACGAAGGACAAGAAGTGGTGAAAGAAATTTTAATTCGTTCTGCAGATGGAGAAACTTCATTGAAAACAAAGGAAGAAATGAGTAAAACCTCTGCTTTGGGTGCAACTTTCGTTGAATTAACTGAAAAAGAAAAGAAAGAACTCAATATAACAAATGGAGTAAAAATTAAGACCTTAGAGCCAGGGAAATTAAAAAACCAAGGTTTAATGGAAGGATTTATCATTACAGAAATCAATCAAAAACAAGTTGAAAGCGTGGAACAAATAACAACTATATTAAATAATGCAAAAGGAGGAATTTACCTAGAATTGATGCTTCCAAGCGGCAAAAAGGAATACATTGGTTTTGGAATTTGATTTCAAATAATTGAAGGCATGGTTTTTGGTCGAAAATTAATCTCGATTTTCCTCAAAAATTCATGCCTTTAAATTTGGAATTGACTTTCTTTTAGCCGTATATTTGCCCCTTATTTCAAAAAAAAGTTCAAAAGAATTTTATTTCATGAGACAACTCAAAATTACAAAATCCATTACCAATCGTGAGTCACAGTCGTTAGACAAATACTTACAAGACATTGGTAAAGAAGAACTTATTAACGCCGACGAAGAGGTAGAATTGGCTCGACGCATTAAGCAGGGAGACCAAAAGGCGTTGGAAAAATTAACACGAGCGAACCTCCGTTTCGTGGTATCAGTTGCGAAGCAATATCAAAATCAAGGTCTTACCCTACCCGATTAGATTAATGAGGGTAATTTAGGTTTGATTAAAGCAGCACAAAAATTTGACGAAACTCGTGGATTTAAATTCATCTCTTACGCCGTATGGTGGATTCGTCAGTCAATCTTGCAAGCTTTAGCCGAACAAGCACGTATTGTAAGACTTCCGCTTAACCAAGTTGGGTCTCTAAACAAAATTAACAAAGCATTCTCTCGCCTAGAGCAAGAATTCGAACGACCACCTTCAGCTGAAGAATTAGCAGAAGCGTTGGAAGTTCCAGAAGACAAAATCAAGGAAAGTTTAAATGTTTCTGGTCGCCACGTATCGATGGATGCTCCTCTCTCTTCTTCTGAAGACGGTGGAACATTGATGGATGTAATGGCAAATGCCGATTCTCCAAAAGCGGATCATGCTTTAATGGCTGAATCACTTCAAAAAGAAATTGAACGTTCATTGAGTACATTAACAGACAAAGAGCGTGAAATTATTCGCTTGTTCTTTGGAATTGGAATGAACCACGGATTAACGCTTGAAGAAATTGGAGCAAAATTTAACCTCACTCGCGAGCGTGTTCGACAAATTAAAGAGAAAGCGATCAGACGTTTGCGTCACACTTCTCGAAATAAATTGTTGAAAGCATATTTAGGATAAAGAAAAAAGGCTGTCTCATTGTGAGCAGCCTTTTTTAATACATATAATTTATAACCAAATAGTTAGAATGAAAATGGAAGCAGCAGTTGGCTACGAAAAAGAATTAAACTTGCATGTTCAACGTGAAAGAGCAGCAGTAAAATTATCCGCTCATGTTGGAGAATTGTTGTACGACAAAGGTATTGAATTGGTACTTTTTAGAAATCATTTAATGGACATTACCATTTCAGAAGTTTTGAATTTACACGAGTATGCAAAAAATGTAGTAAAGAAACCCATCGACATTGAAACGTCTGCTTCATTGGCAGAAGAGATTTTGAAAATGGATTTGGCTCCTGCAAAAATCGATTTGGGTAAATTGGCTTCCCAATGGTTGGCTGAAAAAGACAAGCACGAATCGAAAGCTGCTTTTCTTTCCAATAAATTAGTTGGATTTTCTAAGTCAACAGCAAAAGACGTCGAACCTCGAGATGTTGTTTTATACGGTTTTGGTCGAATTGGTCGTTTGGCTGCCCGCGAATTAATCAAACAAGCTGGAAAAGGACAACAATTGCGTTTGCGTGCAATCGTTACACGCGGTTCTTCAGACAAAGACATCATCAAAAGAGCTTCATTACTTCGTTCAGATTCAGTTCACGGAGCATTTAGAGGAAGTGTTGTGGAAGATGTGGCTAACAAAGCGTTAATTATTAACGGCCAGATCGTTAAAATGATCGACGCAGCTAACCCAGAAGATATTGATTATACTGCTTTCGGAATCAGCAACGCATTGGTAATTGACAATACTGGAGTTTTCACGAACCGCGAAGCTTTAGATCGCCACATGAAAGCAAAAGGTGTATCAAAAGTATTGTTAACAGCTCCAGGAAAAGAAATTCCAAACGTTGTTTACGGAATTAACCAAGGAGAATTAGATGTTGAAAATGAAACTATTTTCTCAGCAGCTTCTTGCACAACGAACGCAATTTCTCCGATTTTGAAAGTTATCAATGATGCTTACGGAATTGTTAAAGGTCACATTGAAACAGTTCACGCATATACGAACGATCAGAACTTGTTAGACAACATGCACAAATCTTCTCGTCGTGGGCGTTCAGCAGCAATCAACATGGTAATTACTTCAACAGGAGCTGGTTCTGCAGTTACGAAAGTAATACCAGACTTGAAAGATAAATTAACTGCTAATGCGGTTCGTGTTCCTACTCCTAACGGTTCATTGGCAATTTTGTCTTTGGAATTGAAAGGAACAACAACAATTGAAGAAGTGAACAATATTGTTCGTTCTGCCTCTTTGGAAGGCGAATTGGTGAATCAAATTTTCTATTCCTACGATCCGGAATTGGTTTCTTCAGATATTATCGGAAATACTTGTTGCTCGGTTTATGATTCTCACGCTACAATTGTTTCTAACGATGGTAAAAACGTGGTTTTGTATACATGGTACGACAATGAGTTTGGCTATACGAAGCAAGTTATTCGTTTGGCAAAACACATTACGAAAGTTCAGAGAACGATTTATTATTAATTGAATTTTTCATAGATTTAAACCGTTTCTTTTTGGAACGGTTTTTTTTTGTTAGGTAGATCTATTTTAAATTTATAGCTAATTGAGATGTACGCCTTACCAATATTCATAAAGAGATATAAAACAAAAATAAATGCAGACTGCTTTGTCAAGAATGTAAGGCAAAACACAATGTATATTTATGACAAGGATGGAAATATAAAACAATCAAATCCTAGAGGTTTAATTTGCAGAAACGAAAAAGACAAATCTATTATTCTTAAGGATCGTCCATACTATTCAAGATATACTGGTGGCGTAACAGCTGTTATGATTTCCGAAAGTAAAAATGAAGGTGAAATAATTATTACCTCTATTGCGTATCATGATTTGGTTGGAACATTATGGTTTGTCCTAGCCGTTTTTGCGGGTATTTACAGTATAATCGATGGTACGAACCCTTTATTCATCGTATTGATTATTGCATTTATTTTTTTAATTAACAGTATGAATAAAAAGGAGTGGATCCGACAAAAAGAATTCATTGAAAAAACAATAAAGGATTGTGAAATTAACTAGCTATAACAGCACCCAAGCTCCAGCCCTAAACTCACACTTCGAAACAACGAATATTTTGAAAGAAATAGTTTTAACTTCGGGAATACAATTTACTTAAAAGGTCGGGCCTTGCGCCAGGCAACAAAACGTTATAAATAACTAGCAAAAAGAATTGATAGACCTAACTGTAAATACAAACCAACTAATAATTGTTTTAGCAATTGTAGTATATGTAATTATAATATCAATTGCAATCAATAAACATCATCAATCTTTATCCAAAATAAAGAGAGAATATGCGAGATTAAGGCTTCAACATATATCAAAAGAGGAAGCACGAAACACTATTAATTTTGAACTAGAACGAATTAAAAAATTGAAAAAGATTTCATATATATTAATGCTGTTGTTTGGATTGTTACATTTCATAATCTGCATTGTAATTAAAACAAATCTTCTTTTTTCAGGAATAACATTCTTACTTTTTATATTTATTTTGATTGTCAATTATTGGCTGAAAGGAAGCAGTGTTTCAAGTTTCATTAAAAACATACCTGGACAATCAGATTATCATGGCTATTAATAAATTAGCTATGTGCTTCTAACCTGAGTTCGATTATAAATCCTACTCAGATAGTCAATAAAATTGCATATTTGAGTTAAAATCAGGAAGGATTGGCGAGCCAATTCGAATGGGTTTAACGAAAAAGATTCTTTTTATAGGCGAAAGTAGTGTGAATTTGTAAAAACTATTTCTTTTAAAACAGTATCTCACTCGTCTATTTTCTTCGAAATAGCTAGCTATTCCTCATAAAACGAGTCTCAGATCTACTATTTTAAAATAAATTCTGAGATGAATTTAGAATCGAACTCAGGTTT
>JANNWW010000151.1:0-8411 GCA_031409255.1 Crocinitomicaceae bacterium | reverse complement strand
ACGATAAAAGAGAAATACTTTGTTTCAAATGAAAGCATCCGAAAAAATGCAATTCCAACTTTTGAAGAAAATGTTTTGTTTCCGCGAATGTTTAACGGAGACGATAAAGGTAAACTTGAAGCGTATAAGTTTTGGTCGGGCTATAATTCTAATGTGGAAGAAGAAGAAAGAAATCAAGAAGTTTCAAATCTTCCAATTGGAATAGATGGAAAAAGAATTCCAAGTTATGGAGAGAACATGACATATATGTTTAAATACCAATTAACCTGGATGTATTGGCGTTATTTCATGTGGAATTTCGCTGGTCGACAAAACGATATTCAAGGTCATGGAGACGTGCACCGCGGAAACTGGAAATCTGGTTATTCCTTTATAGATAACGACCGAATTGGCGAGCAATCTACTGCTCCATATTATACTATCACCAACAAAGCGAACAACACTTATTTCATGATTCCTTTAATTTTGGGAATTCTTGGTGCGCTCTACCATTTCTACCGGAATGCAAAAGATGGATTTGTAATTACATTACTTTTCCTCTTAACCGGCGTTGCAATTGTTCTTTTCTTGAACCCTAAACCGCTTGAACCGCGCGAGCGCGATTACGCTTATGCAGGATCGTTTTACGCGTTCTCATTTTGGATTGGACTGAGCGTTCTAGCAATTTATGAAGCTTATAAAACATTCGTGAAAGCCGATTTCATTAAAATGGCGAAATATGCAGGTTATTTTACAGCTTTAATTTTATTGTTCACCATTGCAGGAACTTTCGCAATCTTAAAAGCGTGGATACTGATTTTAGTAATTGCAGCCTTGTTTATGGCAGTTCCATATTTCCTCAGAAAAACACTCAATAATTCCATGGGAGCTGGTTTCGCAGTTGTTTTAGGATTAATTGCGCCTTTCCTTATGATGAAAGAGGGGTGGAACGACCACGACCGATCAGGTAAAACTTCTGCTCAAGATTTAGCATACAATTATTTAATTTCATGTGCGCCAAATAGTATCATTTTTACGATGGGTGACAACGATACTTTCCCACTTTGGTATATGCAAGAAGTGGAAGATAAGTTTACAGACATGCGCGTGTGTAACACCTCACTTTTTGCTACAGATTGGTATGCAGAACAAATGAAAATGAAGGCGTATGAGTCTGAACCGCTTCCGATTAAGTTCCGTGAAGATCAGATTCTAATGTATGCAGGTTCAACAGATCAGGTATTGTTTGGTTCGCCAATTCAGTTGGTTCGCCAAGGCGGAGATAAGAAAGTCTTGGAAAAAGTATTCCAAAACATGCGTAAAAATAATTTGAATGAATACAGACAATCTGTTTCAAATTATTTGTCTATTACAACAAACGTTCTTTCTAAAACAACAGCTGGTGAAGAAGTGAGCAAAGACCCAACAATGAAAAGTAAAATCGACCTAGATTTGGCTCAAATTGCGAAAGATTTTTCTATCAATGTTGATTCCGCTTCGTTTGACCAATTGGTAACAATTGATCAGCAAACGTCTACTTTAATAGAATTAGCAAACGGAGGAATGATTACTTTGCCAATGCAAAGTCCAGAATTTCAGCAAATGCAAGAAATGATGAATTCTTGGACAAAATCTTGGAGCGTTATGCCACTAGATGAAGCAATGGCTTTTGTACGCGACGACAAAAACTTGATTGTTAATGAAGGCCGCGAGCTGCGAATTATTCCAGCTTCTTCTTTTACTTTTAAAGTCAATATAAATAACGCAATTCAATCGCAAGTTATTTCCGCAAAAGAAAAATCACTGTGTGAAAAAGAAATTCAATTCTCTATGGACGAAGTGCAAGGAGTTGGAAAAGCAGACTTATTGATTTTAGACATTATAGCAAACAACGATTGGAAACGTGGAATTTATTTCTCTTCTCCCGGTGGTTCTGATGTTGCTGGAGCTTTATACCGAAGTGGTTTCTTGAAAGAAAACGGTATGGCTTGGGAGCTTTCCCCAATTCGTTCAAAATCACAATTGCCAGTGAATGCTGAAAAAATGTACAAAAACTTGATGGAAGTTTACCATTACGGTGATTTGAAAAACCCGGATGTTTTGACAGATTACTATGCCCGTCGTCAAACACAACAATTTCGCTCCATGTTTGCACAACTTGCTGAATACTATATGGTAGAAGTGGATAATTTAGAAAGCGGAATGAATTCTGTTGGAAATCGTGCAGTTCAATTTCGTGCAGCAGGCATGACTAAAGTTGCCGATTCAATAGACAATATCTATAAAAACGCGCCTGCTAAAATCAAAGAATACAAGTTAAAAACGAAGAAACTAATTATGCGTTCTTTAGAAGTTATGCCTGTAGATTTGGTTTTAGATAACGGAGAACAAGCAAGTAGAGGAAGAGCTTTACCGCAAGAATTGGGCGCAAACCTTTTTGAATATTCAGACGGAAATTTGCACGATTATATTGGTTTACTGTATAGAGCAGGAGCGAAAAAAGAAGCCGAAGATTTGGGCTTGAAAGTTACCGCTCAGCTAGAAACAATTCTCGATCACTTTGTTGCTGACGAGGCAGGAAATGTTTTGTGGAACAGAGGTGTAGATGATTTATCGGCAACAATACTCAACTATGCTAAAATTATGCGTTTTGTAGACGATCCAAAACTAGGAAATCCAACAGGGAAATTAGCAACTCAAATGCACAAGCGTATGAGTAAATTCTATGGTCAAGACTTGAATACAATCATTTTAAATGCAAATGGAAATTCGAAATACGATTTGTCTTCTACCACTCTATCACTAAAATTGTTGATGAACGCGTATGATGTGATGTATGAAATTTCAGGTCAAGCGCAAATGCCAACAAATTCTCCACAAGGGGCGAATGAAATGCAAATGCAAGGTCAAAATGATGCTGCTTTAATGCAACCTGTTGCTGCAGATTGTTTGGCTAAACAACCCTAATTCATGAGATTAATAAAGCCTCCACGTTTTTTTCAGAAATTATTTCCGAAATATACGTGGAGGTTTTTTGTTTCAGACAACACAATTTTTCTAAGTTTTGACGACGGTCCACACCCGTCAATTACACCCTTTATTCTCGATTTATTAAAGCAATATAAGTGGAAAGCCACATTTTTTTGTGTTGGTGAAAATATGGAACGTTTTCCGGAAATTGTGCAACGAATAATTGTTGAAGGACACACAATCGGAAATCACACAATGCATCATGATAAAGGATGGTCTACTCATTTCAAAACGTATTTCGGGTCTTTTTCTCAATTTGAAAAGCAATTTAAAACGAAACTTTTCCGCCCGCCATACGGAAGAATGACCAAGCATCAAGCAAAGGAAATTTCGAAAACGCATCAAATTATTTTGTGGTCGTGGCTTTCTTATGATTATGATTTAAGCTACCCAGACGCTAAAATTTTAGAGAATTTAACCACCGTAAAATCGGGAGATGTTTTGGTTTTTCACGACAATGACAAGTTGGAAAATCGGAACAAAAAACTGTTGCCTTTGGTGTTTTCAGAGTTAGAAAAAGGTTTTAAAAGCAGTTCGGTAAGCTAGAATTTGTAATCGAATTCGGTTTAAAAGTTCGTTATTTTTTAAGTCTTTTGTAAAGCGGAACTGTTGAACACGGTTCTCCGAACAAAATGGACGCAACAACCGGCTGAACTTTTGCTACAAAAGCAGATAATAATTGCTCAGGGGAAGGAATTTCGGAACAACCTTTCACGATTAACTTTCCATCTGTGAAATTTGATAGATCAATTGCTTCAATAGCATCGAGTAATTGTTGTTTTTTTGCTTCTTGCAAATCTCCAACAACAGTTTTTTGTGCAATTCCACCCAAATGAGCAGTGATTAATAGAAATGCCCAAGAAGGAAGAATGGCATCAACTGAACAAAACAAGTAAACATATTTTCCTTTGTATTGTAACCAATCGTATGTTTTACAAAATTCGCGGAAATCTTTTTCACGGAGCGCTAATTCATTCCATAGTGTAGGTTTAAAATCAAATCCCATGAAAAGCGAATTGGCAGCTAAATATTCTTTAAGATCCACCTGAATGAGTCCACTTTTTTCAATACGATTTACAATTTCCATTTTGAGAGTGATTTACACAAAAATAAAAAATCCCACTGAAAATTCAACGGGATTCCTGTAATATAAATTCTTACTAACCAATCAATGCTTGGTAGCCAGCCGCGTCTAAAAGCGCTTCAAGCTCTGAAGCATTAGATAATTTTACTTTAATCATCCAACCTTCACCGTATGCATCAGAATTAACAGCTTCCGGATTTGCTTCTAATGCCGAATTAAATTCGATAATTTCTCCAGAAATAGGCATGAATAAATCGGAAACCGTTTTAACCGCTTCAACTGATCCGAAAACCTCTTCGCAATTTAATGTTTCACCAACTGTTTCGATTTCTACGAAAACAATATCACCTAATTCACTTTGAGCGAAATCTGTAATTCCAATAGTTGCAACATCGCCATCGATGCTAATCCACTCGTGGTCTTTTGTGTATTTTAAATTTGCAGGAACATTCATTTTTTAAAAATTCAATTGTGTATGCAAAGATAAAATGATTTCCAAAAATATGTTCGTTTTAGTAAAAAGAATTTCTTTAAATTTTAAGAGGACTTTTGTGTAATTTTGTACGCATTCAAGAACTAAACCTTTTGAATTTAATCTCGTAAGAGAAAACGAATAGATTTAACAAATGAGAACAAAATACATTGATTTAATTGACCAAACGTTTGATTTTCCTCAAAATGAATTTCAACTAAAAGGAGACGATTTTCTGCAATTTCATGGAATTGACTTAATGCGACTAATCAACGAATATGGTACACCGCTGAAATTCAATTATTTACCTCAGGTATCTAACAATATTCAACGTGCTAAAGGATGGTTTCGGGAGGCAATGAACAATTTGGGGTATACCGGAAATTATTTTTATTCTTATTGCACAAAATCTTCGCACTTTTCATTTATTCTAGACGAAGTTCTAAAAAACGATGTGCACATTGAAACTTCTTCCGCTTTTGATATCGACATTGTGAATGAACTGGTGAAAACGGGTAAATTGAAAGAAGGAAGTTTTGTGATTTGTAACGGATTTAAACCACCGAAGTACATCGATAACATTGCAAAATTAATTGATACGAAGAAATTAAATGTGATTCCAGTAGTTGACAACACAACTGAAATTCACGAATTATTGAATGCTACAGGAAACAATGAAATAAAAATTGGAATTCGAATTGCCTCAGAAGAAGAACCGAAATTTGAGTTCTACACCTCTCGTTTAGGAATTAGATACCGCGAAATTGTTCCTTTTTATAAAGCGTTTATTCAAGACAATCCGCGAGTTGAAATAAAAATGCTCCACTTTTTTATCAATACGGGAATTAACGATACTTCCTATTACTGGAATGAGCTTACTAAATGTTTGCGCATTTATTCCGACTTGAAAAAAGTTTGTCCTTCATTAGATTCATTGAATATTGGAGGCGGATTTCCAATTAAAAAGTCGCTTGCCTTCGATTTCGATTATGCCTACATGGTGCGCGAAATATTAATGCAAGTGAAGCGCGTTTGTGCAGATAACGATATCTCTGAGCCCAATATTTTTACTGAATTCGGCTCGTTTACCGTTGGTGAAAGTGGAGGTGCAATCTTCAATGTTTTGCATCAAAAACAACAAAACGACCGGGAAAAATGGAACATGATTGATTCTTCTTTTATGACAAATTTACCAGATACTTGGGCAATTAACCAACGTTTTATTATGTTGCCGATTAACCGCTGGAACGTCGATTATGAACGTGTTTTACTTGGAGGTTTAACCTGCGATTCAGACGATTACTACAATTCTGAGCAGCATTCGAATGCAATTTATTTACCAAAATTCGATAAAAACAAACCTTTGTATATTGGTTTTTTCAATACGGGTGCCTACCAAGAAACAATTGGAGGTTATGGTGGATTGAAACATTGTTTAATTCCTGAACCAAAGCACATTTTGATTCAAAGAGACGAGCAAGGAAAAATTGTTTCTTCGCTTTTCTCAGAAGAACAAACAGCCGAAGACTACTTGAAAATTTTGGGTTATTAAAGTCTTATTAAGTTAATGTTTTGCTAAAAGTTTAGAATAAATCACTTTTCAAACTTTTAATCAAAAGAAAAACAGTACTTTTGCGCTCTGATTTGGCCAAGGTCAAAATGAAATTTAACAAATGAATAAACTGATTTCTTCCGTATACGTTCAAGATAATTCGAAATTCGGAAGTTCTGTTTCTGCGTGGTTAACTGATAAAGGTGTTGAAATGCACGTTTTCAATTCGGAAGAAGAAGCGAATTTTGATTCAATTGATACGGCAGTAATTTTTCATGAAAACCACAACTTCGATAAATCTGTTTCAGATTTGCGCGATGAATTAGACCAGCGTAATATTCCGATTCACAAAATTGATTTAAGTGGAACAATGAATGTAGCGTTAACGCATTTGGCTTTGTTTTTTGAACGAACTAAATGTAAAAAAGCATTATTTATTGGCTCAGAATCTTTGGAAAATCATCCTAAAATGGATGTTTTTAAAGAAAAATTGATTCTTTAATTAGCAATTAAGTCAATTACCAGTTTAACTGGTCTACCAATTACTGCTTTTCCTTCTTTAACAACAATTGGTCTTTCAATTAATATCGGGAATTTTACCATTGCATTAATGAGTTGTATATTCGTTGGTTTTTTACTTTGGAAGAGTTTTTTATAAATTTCCTCTTTATTTCGAACTAAATCTGAGGCCTTCAACCCCAATTGACTTAACAAATCTATAATCTCTTCTTTACTTAATGGAACTTTCAAATAGTCGCGAATTTCTAATTCACAGCTCGAATTTTCAAGTAGTTGCAGTGCTTCTCTGCTCTTCGAACAGCGTGGATTGTGTAAAATAAGCATAACTTAACTTCCGTAAGTCATTAAATAATTTTTCAGGAAGTCATTTATTTCACCATCCATAACTGCTTCCACATTCGTAGATTCATAACCAGTTCTCACGTCTTTCACCAATTTGTATGGATGCATTACGTAGTTTCGAATCTGTGAACCCCATTCAATTTTCTTCTTTCCAGCTTCAATTTCACTTCGCTTCTCCATTTTCGCACGGTATTCTAATTCGTATAATTGCGAACGAAGTAATTGCATCGCTTTTTCTTTATTGGCAAGTTGCGACCGCGATTCAGAGTTTTCAATAATAATTCCTGAAGGCGCATGTCGTAAACGAACGGCTGTTTCTACTTTATTGACGTTCTGTCCACCAGCTCCACCCGAACGGAATGTTTCAAAAGAAACATCTGCCGGATTGATATGAATTTCAATGTTATCATCAACCAACGGATACACATAAACCGAAACAAAGGAGGTATGTCGTTTTGCATTCGAGTCGAATGGAGAAATACGCACCAAACGGTGAACCCCATTTTCGCCCTTTAAATAACCGAAGCCAAATTCGCCATCAAATTCAATAGTTACCGTTTTTATTCCAGCCACATCGCCTTCTTGGTAATTCAATTCAGTTAATTTGTAACCATTTTTTTGTCCCCACATTTTATACATGCGCATGAGCATGCTCGCCCAATCGCACGATTCGGTTCCACCGGCTCCAGAGGTAATTTGAATAACAGCACTTAGTCGGTCTTCTTCGCCAGAGAGCATATTCTTCAATTCAACCGCATCTACTTCTTCGCATACTTTCGTGAAAGCTTCATCACACTCACTTTCTTCGGCAGCTCCTTCCCGAACGAATTCAATTAAAACTTCTAAATCATCTATTTGTGATTTCAGCGTGGCATAAGAATCTATCCAATATTTCAATCCACGAATGTGTCTCATTGCAGTTTCAGCTTTCTTGGAATCGTCCCAAAAGCTAGGGTCTTGCGATTTTAATTCACATTCTTTCAATTCCATTTCCTTTTCAGAAATCTTTAAATAAATTGCAATTGCTTCTACGCGTCGAGAAATCTCTTTGAGTTGGTCGTTGTTTACCATAGTGCAAAGCTAGTTAATATGAGACAAAGAAAAAAGTAAACTTATAGATGATAAGCTCCATAATTTGGAATTACTAATTAAAGTTTCTAAATTTGGAATTGTAAAATAATTAGCTATGTAGTGCGTAGCATGACTTTTCTCGCTCAGGAATTCTGCAAAAATACCCAGAGAAAACGTCAGGAAACGTGCCCAGAAATGGGCGTGTTCCTTGGTGTATTCAATTGGGTAGGCTTTGCAGAATCCTCTGAGCGTTGAGTATTGATTTGGTTCACGCCTTCTTTTTTGTCTACCCTTCTTGCCTTACCTGCAAGAAACTTAAATTATTACATAAAACAGACATTATTTAATTAACAGATTTCTTA
>JANNWW010000150.1:0-2694 GCA_031409255.1 Crocinitomicaceae bacterium | reverse complement strand
AAATGGAGATATTCCACAATACATAGAAGATGGAATTGTTGATTTAGGAATTGTTGGCTCAAATTTACTAGAAGAAGAGGATAAAAAAGTACAGATTGTTCAAAATTTAAATTTCTCGAAATGCCGCGTTTCTTTTGCCGTTCCGAAAAGTTCTAGCATAACAATACCAGCCCAATTAGAAGGAAAAAGAATTGCAACCTCTTATCCAAATACCGTTCAGAAATTTCTGCGAAAGGAAGGAATAACTGCTGAAATTCATACTATTTCTGGCTCTGTTGAAATTGCTCCTTCGATCGATTTAGCGGATGCTATTGCAGATATTGTTTCTACTGGTAATACCTTATTCCAAAATGGTTTACGCGAAGTTTTTCCTTTTCTATATTCGGAAGCTGTATTAATTAAGGGTGAAAAATTTAATCCGGAAAAACAAGCCATTCTCGATCAATTACTCTTCAGAATTCAATCTGTTTTAGCAGCGAAAGAAAACAAATATATTCTGTTAAATGTTCCAACTGTTAAATTAGCTGAAATTTGCGAAATTCTTCCAGGTATGAAATCACCCACTATAATTCCCTTGGCAATTGAAGGTTGGGTTAGCGTTCATTCAGTTGTGAAAAACAATGATTCGTGGAGAATTGTTGAAGAACTAAAAGCAGCAGGTGCAGAAGGAATTTTGGTATGCCCAATTGAAAAAATGATTTCATAATTAAAAGAATAATGGTTTTAAACTACATAGTAAATCCAACAAAAGAAGAACTTAAATTAGCTCTTCAGCGTCCAAGCTTAGACAAAGAAAATCTTCAAAATACGATTGCTTCAATTTTCGAGAAAGTTGAAACATTTGGTGATGAGGCACTTGTCGATTTCACAAAAAATTTTGAAGGTATTTCCATAACAAATTTTGAAGTTACAGAACTTGAAAAAGAAGAAGCTGAAAGTTTAGTTTCACTCGAATTAAAAGAAGCAATTCAAATTGCAGCAAACAATATTTATAAATTTCATGCTGCACAATTATCGAGCGAAGAAAAAATTGAAACTACAACTGGTGTTACTTGTTGGAGGAAATCTATCCCAATTCAGTCTGTTGGTTTGTATATTCCAGGAGGAACAGCACCGCTTTTTTCAACAGTTTTAATGTTAGGAATTCCAGCAAAAATTTGTGAAAATCCGAACGTAATTCTATGTTCGCCAGCTAATAAGAAAGGAAAAATTCACCCAGCAATACTTTTTGCAGCAAAAATTGCAGGAATTAAACGAATTTTTAAATTGGGTGGTGCGCAAGCAATTGCTGCTATGTCTATCGGAACGAATCAAATTCCAAAAGTTGACAAATTGTTTGGACCAGGCAATCAATACGTTACATCTGCAAAACAATTTGCTCAAAGTTTAGGTATTGCGATAGATATGCCTGCCGGACCATCAGAAGTTCTAGTTGCTGCAGACAATTCTATTCCAGCAGCCTTTGTTGCAGCTGATTTATTGGCCCAAGCCGAACATGGTTCAGATTCTCAAGTTGTGTTTTTAACTGATTCAGAAGATTTCGTTCAACTAGTAGATCGAGAATTAGAGAAACAAATAAACGAATTGCCGAGAGCAAATTTTGCAATTGAAGCGTTAAAAAAATCACATTCTCTGATTGTTTCATCTGATAATTGGACAAAAATAATCAATCAATATGCTCCAGAACATTTAATTCTAATGGGGAAATATGAATCAGAAGTTGTTGAACAAGTTGTAAATGCTGGAAGTGTGTTTTTAGGACAATTTACTGCGGAAAGTTTTGGAGATTATGCTTCAGGAACCAATCATACTCTACCTACTAACGGATTTGCAAAAGCATACAGCGGAGTTTCACTTGATTCATTTGTTAAAAAAATCACTTTTCAGCGCATCAATAAAACTGGTTTATTGAATTTAGGTCAAACAGTTGTAACACTTGCCGAAGCTGAAGAACTTCAAGCTCACGCAAATGCAATAAAAGTGCGCTTAAATTTTGTTGCAAACAATTCACTTTTCGAAGAAGAAACAAGCAAAACCAAACAATTTACTTTTATTCGAAAAGATTTAGAAAATGTTGTTCCTTATTCTTCTGCACGCGACGAATTTGAAGGAAAAGGCGACGTTTTCTTAGATGCAAATGAAAATGGATTGGTAGAAAAATATAACCGTTACCCAGACCCGTTTCAGAAAGAGTTAAAAGCACAAATTGCTCAAGTGAAAAGACTAAACAGTTCAAATCTTGTTGTTGGAAACGGTTCAGATGAAATTTTAGATTTAATTTTCAGATTAATTTGCACTCCGTTTCGCGATAAAGTAGCGTTTTTAAATCCGAGTTATGGAATGTATGCTGTTTTAGCCAAATTAAACGGCTTGGAAACAATTTCGATTGATTTAGATGAAAAATTCAGAATCGATACGAATCAAATTCTAGATCAGGCAGCAAATGCGAAGCTTTTGGTCTTATGCAATCCGAACAATCCAACAGGAAATCTGATTCAAAAATCTCAACTCCTAGAAATAGTTCGGAATTTTAAAGGAGTAGTAGTAATTGATGAAGCATATATTGATTTTTGTTCAAGTGAATCTCTTGCAGACAAAGTAAACGACTACCCTAATTTACTGATAGTACAAACCTTATCAAAGGCTTATGGCATGGCTGGCTTGAGGGTTGGAATGGCAGTTTGCAATGAAAAA
>JANNWW010000149.1:0-3745 GCA_031409255.1 Crocinitomicaceae bacterium | reverse complement strand
TAATCCTATTTTATGTATATTTGAAAATCTTTTAACAAAATTAAATCTATAACGAAACAGATATTCTAAACTTACTTTGGCAAAGACATCTAATTTATTATTAGATTTGTTTACTGTTGGTAAACACTTTGAAAATTCCATACCCGATGGAGTACAATTAAATTTTTAAAAACAAATCTTATTAATTGAATAAACTTGTTTTAATAGCTTTTTTAATTTTGTTTTCATCAATTTTGAAGGCACAAACAAACTATGTTTTTAATGGTGATTTTGAATTGTACGATACTTGTCCAACTAGTGAAAGTGGTCCTTTAGATTTACAGATAAATCAATGTATTGGATGGACAACTCCAACTTATTCTACTTCAGATTATTTTAATACCTGTGCAATAGGTACGAATGTAGATATACCAAGTAATATAGTTGGCAATCAAAATGCATTTAATGAAAATGCTTATTGTGGTTTTTTGGCTTGTTCATATGACACAATTTCTGATTATCAGTGGTGGGAATACATACAAGGTAAAGTTAGTCCTTTAGAAAACGGAAAACTCTATAAATTAAGTTTTGAGCTTAATCTAGCTGAGGATTCTTATTATTGGGTTGATAAAATCGGAATACTCCTTTCAAATTCAGCATATACTAATTATACAACTACATTACCTCTAACAAATCTAGTTCCTCAATTTGTAACACCATGTGGGGTTCATATTAATGATACAACAAATTGGATGCATTTTGAATGGTTATTTATTTCAGATGGCACAGAACAATTTATTACTATAGGAAACTTTAATGATTTTTACTCTTCAAATGCAATTTTGTCACCTCAAGGCGGTACGAAAGGAAATTCATACATTTTTGTAGATGCTGTGAAAATTGAAGAAGCTGAAAACTTGTTAATCAGTAATGTTTTTAGTCCAAACGGAGATGAAATTAATGATTTTTGGAGTTTACCATTTACAACAACAAGTAAAGGTAAAGTATTCATTTTGAATCGTTGGGGAAATATCATCAAAGAAGAGTTAATATCAAATTTCAAGTGGGATGGAACTGATTCTAAAGCTAAAGAATGTAGTGATGGTGTATATTTCTATGTAATAGAATTGAAGGATATAAAATTAACAGGGAATATTCAACTGATAAGATAAATCAATTGAAAATATGAAAAAAAACAATTTACTTTAAGGGTTGTTATATATATCTGGAGTTGTTATCAGTCAACAAAACCCGACAAATAATAACCCAAGTGTTCCGGCTCAGAATGGAACGAATGATCGTGCTTTTTGGTCACGTTCTGGTAATTCGCAAATAAACGGAAATAACAACATCTTCGGAACCCTCTGGAATTCTCCAATTTACACACAAACTAATGGAGTAAATCGTTACAAGTTAAATGGTACTTTGAATTATCCAGTCAATGGTTTCACTGCACCTAGAGATGGATACTTTTTGTTAACATCAATCAATGCCTCAATGTCTGGTTCGCCAGGTTTATTGTATGATGGTGGCCGAGGTGCTTTCTCACAATTTCATATTCATGGAGGAGGAATTGCTCAAGAGTTTGGCTACCGTAGTTGGATGAGAACAGGTATAACCTTAACGGATAACAATGACATGTCTTACATAGGACTTAGGCAAGTTGGAACTGGAGTTGACGTAACAGAAATGGTCATCAATTGGACGGATAACCAAGGAGGAGGCAATTTTGGACCAGACGATATGGTATTCAGATTTAGTACAAATGGTGCTGGAAATCCAGTATATAATAACACAAATTATCGTACACCTGATGATTTAGATGGTTTACATATTGCGCGTTTCACTGCGGAAGGTTTATTTGGGCTTGGAAATACGTTTGGCTGTTCTTAAAAATATAAACAAACCTAAATCACTCTAATTCTTTAAAAAAGTCTATCCAACTAATTTTATGAATATTTAACAACTTAATCAACGTTGATAAGGTAATATTTGTTCCTTTTTCAATTCTCCAATATTGCTTTCTATCAATTTCATTTTCAATAGCAAATGTTTCATAAGAAGTATAGCCAGAAGATATCCTCAATTGCTTTATTTTATTTGCAATTTTGATTAACTCTTGTGTCGATATGTAAGGCTTTTTTGCCACACGCAAGTTTCAACATTTAAAAAAAAAATATTTACGGCTTTCATTACACAAATCAATTTATTTTTGTATTTTCGTCTTATTGAAAACACTTTTTAGCATATTCCTATTCTTTGCTACTTCAAATTTACTTTGTTCTCAGGAAAATATTGTTCAAAATGGAAGTTTTGAAGAAATTGATTCTTGCTTTGGCAATGTTTCAAATCTAGGAGTAGACATTTTTTTGTGGTCAGGTTGTAATGGTTGGTCAAATCCAATTTATAGTAGCAGTGATTTGTGGTGTAATAATCCAGTTGTCGGGATTTATTCTCCCCCATCTTTAATTACAGTTGGTGCATTTCAATTCCCAAGAACTGGTAATAATATGTCAGGTATTTATATTTCGTCATCTGTTGGGTTTGAAAATTATAAAGAATACATTCAAAATGAACTTGAATCAGAACTTGATTTTGGTAAAACATATCAATTGACTTTTTATATCAATAGATCAAATAAAGATAATTTCACATGTCACATTAGCAATATTGGCGCATTATTTACTGAAAATAAAATTTTTTCAAGCACGGCACTTTGGTTAGATTCATTAGGTTATTCAGTAAAAAATAATTCCTCTAACTTTCTTTCTGACACATTAGATTGGGTGGAAGTTAAATTATTATATACAGCTAAGGGGAATGAAAAATTTGTCACAATTAGTAGTTTTAACAGTACCTTTCAAAATGATATAGATTTCTCTAATCAATGCGATACAACGGGTTTTGGCTTTACTGGAGGTTATTTCTTTATTGATGATGTTTCTTTACTTGAAATACCATTTATTGCAGAGTTTCCAAATGTTTTTACCCCTAATAACGATGGTATTAATGACAGTTGGACACCCACAATTGTTAGTGGGGGAGATTGGAACATTGATATTTTAAATAGATGGGGAAACCCAATTGTAACATTAAACCAAAATAGCCCCAATTGGTCAAACCCAATCGAATCTGATGGGGTTTATTTTTATCGCTTTTATTCTAAAGAACTTCCAAACGAAAGCCGTTCTGGATTTTTTCAATTAATAAAATAAACTATGAGAAAAAGATTTATTCTTTTAACAATCGTTCTTGTGCAAAGTAATGAGGCATTAATTGCACAACAGAATCAAACAGGCACGCCACCTGTAAATATTAATGCAACTAATAACAATATAGTTAGAGATTTAACTGAACGAGCATGGTATAGAGGTGGAAACCAACTAGGGGCAGCAGCAGGATCGAACAACATCTTCGGAACCCTCTGGAATTCTCCAATCTATACTCAAACTAATAGTGTTAACCGTTCAAAATTAAATGGAACTTTAGGTATTGCAGGAGCAATTCAATATACTATAAACAGTTTAGGTTTTGCAAACGGTGTAAACACTTCAGGATATTTTCTTATCGGCAATAACAACCAGGTTGGAGGACCATTACAACCAACATTTTATAACACAAGAGGTGCATTTTCAATGTTGCATTTAAATGGTCAAAGTGCAACTACTGCTGTTCAAGAATTTGGATATAGAACTTGGATGAAAACTGGTATTACGTTAACTGATAATAGCGATTTAAGCTACTTTGGGGTGAGAAGTATAGATGG
>JANNWW010000148.1:0-22258 GCA_031409255.1 Crocinitomicaceae bacterium | reverse complement strand
GAAAGGTGTTGAATTTCATCGCCTTGAGTTTTGATAATGGTAATGCTAACTTCAGCGCCTAATTTTTCTAATTGGTTTTTTACATGGTTTGCTTGCCAAAGTGCTAAATCACTTCCGCGAGAACCAATTCGAATATGTTGCATAAATTATTTTTTGATTAAAATTTCTTTTGCCATTTTCATTGGACCGGCAATGTATTTTTTCTCAACATAATCGAGAACTTTGAGCAATGTTTCTCTAGAAGAACCATCCATTTGGTCAATCTCATCTTTAAAAACCGCGTTAAATGCATCTGATCGAATTCCTTTAACCATTTGAGGAACTTCGCGCATGGCTAATTCTACATATCTTTCTTTTACCAAGAACTTAAAAACAGTCATTGCTTCGTCAATAATTTTTTCTACTTCTTCAATTTCTTGACAACGTTCTTCTAAATGTGAATCTGCAGTTTTTTGCAAACTTTCAATTGAAATCTGACGAGTTGCATGGTTTTCATGAATCGATTGGTCTAAATCACTTGGCAGCGCCAAATCTATAGTGATTTTTGATTTCTCATCGTTGTTCACTAATTTAGAATAAAGTTCATTTGAAACAATTGTCTCTTGCGCGCTTGTACACGAAACTAAAATATCAAAACCGGAAGTATGATTTGGTAACTCACTCAGTGAAAAAGCTTTTCCACCAACTTCTGTTGCAAGAGCTGAGGCATTTGCAAGACTTCTGTTGTAAATAGAGAAATCTGTTATTCCGTGTTTTTTTAAGAAGCGAACCATTGCCGTATTCGTTACACCAGCTCCAATAACCAAAACTTTTGCTTCTTTGCTCACGTTCATTGCTACTAATCGCTGATAAGCAATTGAGACAACAGAAACTGGTTTTAAGGAAATCTTCGTTTCAGTATAAACACGTTTCGCAGTTTCAATGGTGTGTTTTGTTAGAATACGAAGAAAATCTCCTGAAAGTCCGATTTTGTGCGAAAATTCATAAGCAGCTCTTACTTGGGTAATAATTTCTCGTTCGCCAACAACAAGAGAATCTATTGAGGAAGCTACGCACAATAAGTGACGAACAGCTGCTTGGTTTTCATATTTTTCGGCTTGTTTGACGTAAAAAGAAATTTTTTCTTCTGTAAAACTTGGATAAAGTGTTCGAAAGAAAATAGTTAAATCGTGTTCATCAATTTGAAAGGCAGACACCAAGTGAAATTCAACACGATTACAAGTTGAAAGATATAAAATTTCATCTATTTGAAGAATGGCTTTTACCTGCGCAAAGCGCTCGTATTGTTGGTCTGCTTCAATGTGCAAACTTCCAATATCTGAAACCGCTAAGTTTCGATGCGTAAACGCTATGTTTTTGTATTGATTAAACACGTTTCTTCACTTATTCGAAAACAAAAATCGCTATCAGAAGCGGTTTGTTTGTCAGAATAATGTCACTTTAACTTATTTAGAATGATTTTAAATACATATCATAAATCATTCCGTCTGAAAGCCCCATTTTTGGAACTAATATTTTACTGGCATTCAGTTTATTAAGGCAAAAAGTGTAAATTTCAAGTGCTGGAACAATTACATCAGCGCGATCCGATTTTAATTTATGCAAACTCATTCTTTCTTCCATATTTAATGGTAAAAGTTCGTCTAAGAGTAAATTCATGTCAGAATTTTTCACTGCTTCATTTTCTCTTAAACCAAAAAGTTTGTGAATTTTGTTGATATTTCCGCCGGTTCCATAAATAATATGTGGTTTAGCTGAAACATTTAATGCTATCCATTCACCAATTTCGTTCCAATTTTCTTGATTCACTTTGTCTTTTAACATCCGAACTGTTCCTATATCAAAACTACGTGCGTTTATCTTAATTCCATTTTCAAAAACGGTTATTTCTGTCGAACCTCCACCAACATCTATGACTAAATATTGACTTTTATCAGAAATATTCAGCAAGCTAAATGCTTCAAAAATGAGTTTTGCTTCCTCATCTCCTGAAATAATTTCTATTTCTATTCCAGTTTCTGTTTTAACTCGTTCCAAAATCTCTACCTTATTTTCAGCATCGCGCATGGCACTTGTTGCGCAAGCTCGCAAAGCTTGAACCTCAAAAATTTCTGCAATCAGTTGAAATGCTTTCATTGTTTTCACAAAGTCGGCTAATTTTTTATCAGAAATCTTTCCTTTATCAAACACTTCTTCTCCTAACCGAAGCGGAATGCGTGTGTAAGATATTTTCTTGACAAATTCATGTTCTTTTTCTTTAATGATCTCACCGACCAGAAGTCTGGCAGCGTTCGAACCGATGTCTATTGCAGCGAATTTTGGCATGTGCGAAATTAGAAAAAAACTTCGTTTACCTAATAATTTTTAATCAACAAACATGAAAAATTTCTATTTGAGTGCTGCTTGAATTACCTTAAAATTGGTATTTCTTTTAACTTTGCAGAAAATCAATTAAATGTCGCAACAAAAATTCACAGTTACAGCCGCACTTCCATATGCAAACGGTCCGCTTCACCTTGGTCATGTTGCTGGAGTTTACTTACCTGCAGATATTTTTGTAAGATTCTTAAGATTGAACCAACACGATGTTGCATTTATTTGTGGTTCAGACGAACACGGAGCAGCCATAACGCTTCGCGCCAAAAAAGAAGGAATTACACCCAAAGAAATTGTAGATAAATACAATAAAGTAATTGGCGATTCATTTAAAGAATTTGGAATTTCATTCGATATATTTCACCGAACTTCAGCGGAAATTCATACCGAAACTGCTCAAGAGTTTTTTAAAGTTTTAGATGCGAATGGAAAATTCACCCAAGAAGTAACTGAACAATATTTTGACGAAGAATACCAACAATTTCTAGCAGATAGATACATTACTGGAGATTGTCCGAATTGCGGAAACGCTGGTGCTTATGGCGACCAATGCGAAAAATGTGGCTCTGCTTTGAGTCCAACTGAATTAAAAAATCCGGTTTCAACTTTAAGTGGGAAAACACCTGTTTTAAGAAGCACTTCTCATTGGTTTTTACCCATGGAACGCCACGAAGATTGGCTCAGAACATGGATAAAAGAAGGGAAATTAGATGGCAAACAACACCACGACCCAAAAGCATGGCGAAACCAAGTTATTGGACAATGTTTGTCGTGGATAGACGGTGGACTTCGCCCCAGAGCAATGACCCGAGATTTAGATTGGGGAGTACCCGTTCCGGTTGAAGGAGCAGACGGAAAAGTATTGTATGTTTGGTTAGATGCACCAATTGGTTATATTTCAGCAACGAAACAATGGGCGTTAGACAACAACAAAGATTGGAAAGATTATTGGTGCAATGAAGATCGAAAATTGGTTCATTTCATCGGAAAAGACAACATTGTTTTTCATGCGATTATTTTCCCGATTTTATTGAAAGATCATGGCGGATTTATACTTCCTGATAATGTTCCGGCATACGAGTTCTTGAACCTGGAAGGTGACAAGTTTTCTACTTCTCGAAATTGGGCCGTTTGGTTACATGAATATTTAGAACGCTATCCTGAAAAGAAAGACGAACTAAAATACACCTTAACTTGCATTGCTCCAGAATCGAAAGATGCTGAATTCACTTGGAAAGAATACCAAGCTAGGGTGAACAATGAATTAGCAGATATTTTAGGAAATTTCGTAAACAGAGCACTCGTTTTAACACATAAATATTACGAAGGAAAAACTCCAGAATGCGGAATTTTTACTGAAACTGATAATTTAGTCTTAGAAGAAATGAAACGCATTCCAAACAGAATTGCAGAATTGGTTTATCAATATAAAATAAGAGATGCACAAGCTGAAGCAATGCTTTTGGCTCGAATTGGAAACAAATATTTAGCAGATAACGAACCTTGGAAATTGGTGAAAACCGATCCAAAACGGGTAGAAACAATTATGCACGTTGCTTTGCAAATTACAGCCAACTTAGGTCAGGTTTTAGCTCCTTTTCTGCCAGATACTGCCGAGAAGATTCGCGGATTTATGAATGTGAAACTAAAAACTTGGGAAAGTTTTGGAGATTTACAATTACAGGCCGGACATTTTATATCTGAACCCTCTATTTTGTTTCAAAAAATAGACGACGCATTTGTAGAAAGAGAAGTTGAGTTTTTACATGCAACGCAACCAAAAAGTAATTTTCCTCCCCAAAAAGAAAACATTTCATTTGATGATTTCAGCAAAATGGATATTCGTTTGGGTACGATCGTTGAAGCTATTCGCGTTCCAAAAGCCGATAAATTGCTGCAGTTAACTGTAAATGTTGGGGTTGATTTACGTACAATTGTTTCAGGAATTGCCGAACATTATTCTCCGGAGGAAGTTGTCGGAAAAACAGTTGCAGTTTTGTTGAATTTAGAACCTCGGAAAATTAGAGGAGTTGAATCGCAGGGAATGATTCTGATGGCTGAAAACGAAGAAGGAAAACTGAGCTTTATGTCCCCTGAAAAAGGATTTGAGTTAGGCGGAGAAATTCGTTAATAAAATCTATTTACTTCGCATTTTTTGATTACTTATTTTTCAAAACGAAATTATTCTTATTTTTAACGAAAGTAAACAATTGGTGCTTCAAGAACATTTCACACTCAAACAAGTTGCAGATTCAATTCAAAAATCTATCGCTGAACGCTATGGGCGAACGTATTGGGTTGTAGCAGAAATGTATCGTTTAAACCAAACCAACAAAGGACATTGTTACCCAGAATTGGTTCACCGAGAGAACGAAGAAATAGTTGTTCAAATGAAGGGAACGATTTGGAAAACCAGTTTCTTGAACATCAAACACAAATTTGAAACTGTTTTAGGTGAACCATTAAGCGATGGAATGAAATTACTTTTCGAGGTCAAGGTTACTTTTTCTGGTGTATATGGCCTCACACTAGAAGTTTTAGATATTGATCCGAATTACACTTTGGGTTCGCTTCAAAAAGAACGAAATGAAACAATTGAACGTTTAACTAAAGAGAATTTAATTGCTGCTAATCAGAAAATTGAAATGAATTTTCTGCCCAAAAGAATTGCAATTATTTCTCAAAACGGAACCAAAGGTTATGCAGATTTTATTACCATATTAGATCAACACACTGGACTTTTAAAATTTGATTATCTTTTGTTCGAGGCATCAGTTAATGGAGATGTGGCTATTCAGTCTATTACCAACCAATTAAACCGAATTCGAAAAGTGAAAGACCATTTTGACTTAGTTGTTTTGGTACGCGGTGGTGGCGCAGAAGTTGGCATGCACTGCTTCAATAATTATTCGCTTTGCAAAACTTTGTGTGAATTTCCATTGCCGATTATTACCGGAATTGGACATTCAACAAACCTAACCGTTTCTGAAATTGTGGCGTTCCACAACGGAATTACTCCAACCGATACCGCAAATTACCTCATCAAAATTGCCTTAGAAATTGAAAGTGATTTAAACGAAACTCAACAAACACTTCCAAAAATTACCCGCCAAATTAGTGAACAAAAGAATGCGCTTTTAACAGAATCGGCTAAAGCATTTCAATTTAACACAAGCAAATTAATGTTCAAGTTTACGGATGAATTAAATGGGAGAACAAATAATTTTCAAACCGTTTCAACAAACTATAACAACAAAAAAAACCAAATTTTACAGTCGCTATCTGAAAACATTGCATTTTCATTTAAGGCAAAAATAACTTCTGAAAAAACAACGCAAAACAGTTCTGTAATTCAACTTGAAAATTGTATGTCGCGGAATTTACTTGACTATTCTTCACTCCTTGAGAACACACAGCTAATTTTAGAAAAAGAACAACACACAGTGATTGGAAAAAGAAAAAATCTGTTGGAAAATTTAGAAAAAACAGTTCGTTTACTCGATCCTAAAAATGTTTTACAACGTGGCTATTCCATTGTTACAAATGAAAAAGGGGTGGTTTCTTTAAAAAATGAAGCGAAAATAAACGAAACTCTTTTTATTCGAACAGCCGAACAAGAAATTGAAACAACAGTTCAAAAAATTATAATGAAATGAAAAAAGAACAAGAAAACTATGAAGATTCGTTCAACGAGTTACAACAAATTGTAGATGAAATAGAATCTGGCGAAATTTCTGTTGACCTTTTGTCAAAAAAAGTAGAACGTGCAGCCGAATTAATTCGATTTTGTAAGCAAAAGTTAACGCAAACCGAATTAGATGTAAAAAAAATATTAGACGAATTAAAAGAAAATAAATAAGTACATTCTCTTTGAAATTATTTATTTAACAGCAATTGCATCTCTAGTGTATTGATTTACAGATTAAAACAAGAATTAGTTCTTCGTTCTATATACATTTTGTTTTAATTGGAAAGCGAAGACTGTTCAACCAATGTGCGCCTCCTATCTGAATTCAATCTAAATAAGAACACAATTGATTTTACTTTGTTAAGTACATTAAATTTGCACTTTAAAAAAACTTATAAAATATGAGTAAATCAGCATTATTAAAATCGTCAATCGCCAAAAAGTATTGGATGTCATTGACAGGACTCTTTTTATGTACTTTTTTGATTGGTCACTTATTAGGAAACCTTCAATTGGTATTTAAATCTGGAGAAGAAGGTCGAAGAGCTTTCAATGAGTATGCCTATTTTATGGGGCACAACATTTTTATTATTATTTTAGCTTATGTAACATACATTTCTATTATTTTCCATGCAATTGATGGATTTATGTTAACGTTTCAAAACAAAAAAGCACGCCCAGAGGGTTACGCACATGAGCGCCCAGAGAAAAACTCTAAACTACCGGCACGCTACATGGCTATTTTAGGAACTGTAATTTTGGTGTTCATTTGCACGCACATGGCCAACTTTTGGTGGAAACAAAAAGTTACTGGAGATGTTCCACTTCATACTAAAACCATTACAGTACCGGGCGATCAAATGTCTGGGCAGCCCGAACAAAAAATCGAATTATATTTAACCACTACAGGTAATTACATGCCTTTCCAAAAAGAACAAGTAGTGTTTAAGCATAAAACAGAAATTTATGACAAAACATTTGACATAAAATTAGCTGAAGGATACAAAGATTTATACACAGTTGTAATGAATTTCTTCGGCCACAGTTTAAACGGCTATCCGACAAACAGTTTGGCTTGGCTGGCAGTAGTATTATATACTGTTTCTATGTTTGTTATGTCTTTCCACTTGTGGCATGGTTTCGCTTCGGCTTTCCAAACTCTCGGAATTAATCACAAGCGTTACACTCCACTTATTTCTATTGTTGGAAAAGCATTTGCAATTTTAGTTCCACTAGGATTTGCAATTATTCCAATTATCATTTTCTTGAATAAATAATCTTAATCGAGCTTATATGTCAATTTTAGATTCAAAAATACCCGCAGGTCCAATTTCAGATAAATGGACAGATTACAAAGACCATTTAAAGTTAGTTGCACCAAATAACCGCCCAAAAATCGACATTATTGTTGTGGGAACTGGTTTAGCAGGTGCTTCGGCTGCTGCTTCACTCGGAGAAATGGGTTACAATGTGAAAGCATTTTGTTTTCAAGATTCTCCTCGTCGCGCGCACTCAATTGCTGCACAAGGTGGAATTAATGCTGCAAAAAATTACCAAAACGATGGCGACTCAGTTTTCCGTTTGTTCTACGATACAATTAAAGGTGGAGATTACAGGGCACGCGAAGCAAACGTTCACCGTTTGGCAGAAGTTTCGTCAAGTATTATTGACCAATGTGTTGCGCAAGGAGTTCCTTTTGCTCGTGAATATGGTGGTAACTTAGATAACCGCTCATTCGGTGGAACACAAGTTCAGCGTACATTTTACGCAGCCGGACAAACAGGCCAACAATTATTGCTAGGAGCATATTCTGCACTTTCTCGTCAGATTGGCTTAGGGAATGTGCAAATGTTTAACCGCCACGAAATGCTAGATTTAGTGAAAGTTGACGGAAAAGCAAGAGGAATTATTGCCCGTAATTTAATTACTGGAGAATTGGAACGCCACTCAGCTCACGCTGTAATTATTGCATCTGGTGGATATGGAAACGTTTACTTCCTCTCAACAAATGCAATGGGCTCTAACGTAACAGCTGCATGGAAAGTTCACAAACAAGGCGCTTACTTTGCAAATCCTTGTTTTGTTCAAATTCACCCAACATGTATTCCTGTTCATGGAACAAACCAATCGAAATTAACTTTAATGTCTGAATCTTTGCGTAACTCAGGTCGAATCTGGGTTCCGAAGAAGAAAGAAGATGCAGACGCAATTCGCGCTGAAAAATTGAAGCCAACTCAAATACCTGAAGAAGACCGCGATTATTTCTTAGAAAGACGTTATCCTGCTTTCGGAAACTTAGTTCCACGCGATGTGGCTTCAAGAGCAGCAAAAGAACGTTGCGATGAAGGTTACGGAATTGAAGCAAATGATACAAACGAAGGTGTTTACTTAGATTTTTCTTCTGAAATTCTTTCAAAAGGAAAACAAGCTGCACATACATCGGGTGATCACAATCCTTCGGATGAAAAAATTCAGAAATTAGGAAAAGCATGGGTGGAAGAAAAATACGGAAACTTATTCCAGATGTATGAGAAAATTACAGACAAAAACCCGTATGAAACTCCGATGAAAATTTATCCGGCTGTTCACTATACAATGGGTGGTGTTTGGGTTGATTACAACTTACAGTCTACTATTCCAGGTTGTTTTGTTGCTGGCGAAGCAAATTTCTCAGACCACGGTGCAAACCGATTAGGAGCTTCAGCATTAATGCAAGGTTTAGCAGACGGTTACTTCGTGTTACCTTACACTGTTTCAAATTATTTAGCTGACGAAATTCGTACTGGAAAAATTTCAACTGAAACACCCGAATTTATAACTGCTGAAAACAACGTAAAAGAACGCATCAATAAATTTTTAAGCAACAACGGTTCAAAATCTGTTGATTCTTTCCACAAACGTTTGGGATTAATTATGTGGAACAAAGTTGGAATGGGACGTAATGAAGCTGGTTTAAAACAAGCGATTGAGGAAATTGGACAATTGCGCGAAGAATTCTACAGTGATGTTTTTGTTCCAGGCGATGCAAACGAACTGAATGCAGAATTAGACAAAGCACTTCGTGTTGCAGACTTTATTGAACTCGGCCAACTAATGGCACGCGATGCATTAACTCGCAACGAATCTTGTGGAGGTCACTTCCGCGAAGAATACCAAGATGCAGAAGGTGAAACATTGCGCGACGATGTAAACTTTAAATATGTTGCCGCTTGGGAATACAAAGGAATGGATGCAAATAGTTCAGAGTTACACAAAGAAGACTTGAATTATGAATTCATCAAGATCGCAGAACGTAATTACAAATAATTAAATCATTTTTGCTATGTCAAGTAAAAGTATCAATATAAACCTAAAAGTTTGGCGTCAGAAAAACGCAAACGCTAAAGGAAAAATGGAAACGTATAAATTAGATAACGTTTCAACAGATAGCTCGTTTTTGGAAATGATGGATCAACTGAACGAACAGTTGATTAACGAACGCCAAGAGCCAATTGCTTTCGATCATGATTGCCGAGAAGGAATTTGTGGAAGTTGTTCAATGTTCATAAACGGAGAAGCTCACGGGCCAGATCGTTTAGTTACAACTTGTCAATTACACATGCGCAAGTTCAAAGATGGCGAAACTATCTATGTTGAACCATGGAGAGCAAAAGCATTCCCGGTAATAAAAGATTTGGTTGTTAACAGATCTGCATTTGATCGCATTCAACAAGCTGGAGGATTCGTTTCTGTAAATACATCTGGAAAAACTTTAGATGCAAACGCTATTCCAATTGGAAAAGAAATTGCAGACGAAGCATTTTCTGCAGCAACTTGTATTGGTTGTGGAGCATGTGTGGCAACATGTAAGAATGCTTCTGCAATGTTATTTGTTTCTGCTAAAGTTTCACAATTAGCATTGTTGCCTCAAGGAAAAGTAGAAGCTAAACAACGTGTAATTAGTATGGTAAAACAAATGGACGATGAAGGATTCGGAAATTGCACCAATACAGGCGCTTGCGAAGTGGAATGCCCGAAAGGAATTTCTTTAGAAAACATTGCACGCATGAACAGAGAATACTTTAAAGCAATGGTTACTTCAAAATAATCATTCCCAAATAATTTTAAAACGGAGAGCCTTTTGGTTCTCCTTTTTTTTGTTTGATCAAAAATTCACAAAGAGTTTTAACTTTGTTTACTTTACACAATATATCCGCATGAAATCTGTATTCTACACACTTTGGTTTTTCTTAATTAGCTCTTCCTATTCAATAGCTCAAGAAAGCGTTTTCCCTTCTCCAAAAGAGTACAAAAAATCAAGCGGGAACCTACAATTAGAAGAAATACTAAATGTCTTTGGAACTGATACAAATCTGAGAATTGCGCTCGAATCTTTACACGAACGCTTTGAAAACTTAAATTCAATTCATGTTCAGTTTACCAATAACAAAAGTAAAGCAGTTGTTTTTTGTGTGAAAAACGAAGATTTATCGGCAGAGAGTTATCAGATTCAAATAACAGATAAGATAATTCAAATTTCTTACGCAGATTACAACGGACTTTATTATTCCTTACTTTCAATTAGTCAATTAATAAACGAGAAAAAACAAATAAACTGTGCTGAAATATCAGATATGCCCCGCTTTTCATATCGTGGAACACATTTAGATTGCTCTCGTCATTTCTATACAATTCCTGAAATAAAGAATTTTATAGACGAATTAGCTGCCTTAAAAATTAACCATTTTCACTGGCATTTAACTGATGATCAGGGTTGGCGAATTGAAATTAAAAAATACCCGAAACTAACAACAGTGGGTGGCTTTCGTGATTCTACACTTATCGGACATGCCCGAAACAACCCGGCTCAATACGACACCACGCGCTACGGCGGATTTTATACTCAAGAAGAAGCCAAAGACTTGGTGGAATACTGTAAAAACAGAGGAATGACAATTGTTCCTGAAATTGAATTACCCGGACATGCCCGAGCAGCATTGGCTGCTTATCCGGAAATGGGATGCTCCGGAGAATTTCAACCAGTGGCTTCAACTTGGGGCGTATTTCAAGAAGTATTTTGCTCAAAAGAACAAACACTAACATTTTTAAAAGACATTTTAACTGAAATAATGACTGTTTTTCCGAGTGAAACAATTCATATTGGTGGTGATGAAGTTCCGAAAGAAAGTTGGAAAAAATGCGCAAAATGTCAACTTCAAAAAGAAAAACACACACTAAAAGACGAATTTGAGTTGCAAGCATTTATTATCCATGAAATGGAAATGCATCTGCGGGCAAATGGGCGAAAACTCATTGGTTGGGACGAAATTCTGGAAGGTGGCTTGGCTGAAAACGCTCAAGTTATGTCGTGGCAAGGAATTTCAGGCGGAATTGCTGCGGCAAAATCTGGACATTACGTAGTAATGACGCCTGGTTCTCATTGTTATTTCGATCATTATCAAAGTGCACACACCAACGAACAACTTTCTTGGGGCGGCTTCACTCCTTTATCTAAAGTTTATTCATTTGAACCCGTTCCAGAGGAATTAACTTTAAAAGAAAAATCTTTTATTTTGGGCGCTCAAGCAAATCTTTGGACAGAATATTTACCTACAATTCAAAACGTGGAAATAAATGCGTTTCCTAGAATAGTTGCATTGGCTGAAGTTTTATGGTGTGAAAAGAAAAAGCCGTATACTGAATTCGTAAATAGCTTAGTTGAGAATTATTTACCTCGATTAGACAAAATGGGGATTAGCTATTCAAAAGCAGTTTTCGACCCAGATTATAGCTGTGTTCCAACTTCAAAGGGAATTGAAATTCACTTAAAATCTGTTTTAAATAACGTGCAATTCAAAGAAGACTCGGTTCAACTTATCACGATTTCAAAAAAGAAACTAGTTCAGCATTTCGAAATTAGTCCAAGTTACAAAAACGATTCTATTCGCAAAACTCACATCGAATTAACAAGTCATTTGGCGCTTGGTAAACCAATAAATTATCTAACTGAACCAAAAGAACCATATACTTTTCAAAAAGATTTCGGTTTAACAAATGGAATTGTTGGAACTAAGCCTTGGAATGGAAAACAATGGATTGGATTTAGGGAAGACACTATACAATTCACAATTGATTTAGAAAAAAAGACAAAATTCTCGTCGATTGAGTTTTCATGTTTGAGTGAAAATAATTCGTGGATTTATCTTCCAAAAAATTATGCTGTTTTAAGTTCCACAGATGGAGTTACATACAAAGTGGTGAATGTATCAAAGTGGTGTGGAGAAAAAAATAGACTCAGCACAAATTTTAGAGCAAGGTATGTAAGACTTGTATTTTATCAGAACAGCCTAATTCCAGCAGGAAGCCCTGGAGAAGGCTTTATACCTTGGACATTTATTGACGAGATCATCATAACCAAATGAAAAAGGAACTTTGTGTTGGAACATTAGAGGCTGCTCGCATGGCTGCTGAATTAAATATAGATCGAATTGAAACCTGTATCGGTTTAGAGCAAGGTGGTTTAACACCAACTGAAGCTATGGTGAATTGGATTTCACAAACCTTTGATTTGGAACAACATGTTTTAATTAGACTACGCGCTGGAGGTTTTATTTATTCGTATGATGAAGTTTTTGTAATGCGCGAACAAATAGCACGCTTAGAATCGCTCAGTATTTCTGGCTTTGTAATTGGCGCATTAACGAAAAGTAATGAAATTGATTTAGAAACGGTTGAAATTTGGAAACGAACTGCTAAAGCAAAACAACTTACATTTCACCGTGCATTTGACGAAATTTCGGATTGGAAAAAAGCAATTGACCAATTAGTCAAGTTGGGTTTTGTTCGAATTTTAACTAGTCCGAAAGTTGGCGGAATAGAACGAATTAAAGAGTTACACAATTATTCTAAGGGGCGTATTGAAATTATGCCCGCAGGCGGAGTAAGAGCAGATATGATTCCGTATTTTAAGGAAATTGGTTTAGCAAGTTTTCATTTCTCTGCAAGTGAAGAAGTGGTAAAAGATGTTGATTCTGTTTTTTCGAGCAAATTACTTTATCCTAGCATTGAAAAAATAAAATCGTTTTTTTAAAACAAAATTCTTTTAGAAAGCAAAAAAGAGTGTAGAAAACTACACTCTTTTTTTGTGGTACCTCCAGGAATCGAACCAGGGACACAAGGATTTTCAGTCCTTTGCTCTACCAACTGAGCTAAGGTACCGCTCAATTGCGAGTGCAAAGATAACAATAGATTTGAAAACACAAAACCTAAGTCGATTTTTTTTAATACTTGTGTTATCTTTGCACTCAATGGAACACGCTCTAATAATTGACGCAGGAAACACTCGCATTAAAGTGGGCGTTTTTGTTGGCAATGAAGTTAAATCTGTTCATGTTTTTTTAGACAACGAACTAGTTGAATTAAAAAAATTCATTCACGACTTCAAAAATGCCCCCTCAATCATTGCTTCCGTAAGAAGTGAAAAAAACACAAAATGGCTCTATTCATTGTTGCCACGGGCAATTCGCTTTAATCAACAGTCGCCTTTCCCAATTCAGATAGACTATGAAACTCCTTTAACATTAGGAATAGACAGGATTGCTAATGCAATTGCAGTTTCCAAAAATAAAACTGCACTTGTAATTGATTTAGGGACTTGTATTAAATTTGATTTTGTACAAAATAATTGTTTCATGGGCGGATCTATTTCTCCTGGAATAAAACTTCGGTTTCGAGCTCTTCATGAATTCACAGGAAAATTACCACTCATACAAGATTTCAACAAAGTAAACGTTATAGCTAAAAACACTTCAGACGCACTGCGCTCTGGTGTATTAATAGGAATTGAAAAAGAAATTTGTGGTTTCATAGATGAATACAGATTGAAATATCCCGAATTAACAATCTTTATGACAGGTGGAGATGCTATACATTTTGATTTCGATAGAAAATATGGCATCTTTGTCGACGAAAATTTGACACTTAAAGGTTTAAACAACGCATTAAAATATGTTCAAACACATTTACCCAGCACTAATTAGTTGCATTTTTCTAACAACAAGTTGGGGACAAAGCTTTTCCGTTAACCCTTTTTCCTCACTCGGAATTGGCGAAACAGAACCATTAGTTGAAGCAAGATTTGGGGGGGTAGGTTCTGCCGTTTCTGCCGTATATGATTCTGTTAGTATAAACACTTTCAATCCGGCTTCGTATGCGTTTTTATCGAAAGGCTTGCCACTATTTGGAATCTCATTTGCAGCTAATCTTTCTGATTATTCTCAAAATGGAACTTCTAATTCAGCCAGAATGGTTGGTATTACAAATTTTACACTTGCAATTCCAATAAAAAATAAATTTGGCTTAACCTTCGGTTTGAAACCTTATTCGAGAAAAGGTTACAGTTTTAGAAATTACTCATTGATTGGTGCTGACTCGGTTGAAAACAGTTACATCGGTTCTGGCTCTACCCAAAATGCGTTTCTCGGATTTTCATACGCTCCAATTAATTCAAAAAAAATGGCACTGTCTTTCGGTTTTAATTCAGGTTACATTTTTGGTCGTGTTCTCTCTGAAAGAAAAGCAAAATATATTTCTACATCAACTTCTGGAGCAGAAGACATTGTAGAAGTGAACCTGAATTCTTTTCACGTTTCATTAGGCGCACTTTACCGCTATAGTTTTTGCGCGCCAAAAAACCAACCGAATATTAACCGCTCTAAACGTGTTTTGAATCACCAATTCACACTCGGAGTTACCTATGAACCGCAACAGTTGTTAGCAGCAAAAAGAACCTACGGCTTGTATTTTGCAGATGAAGACGTAGACGATTTAAATGATTTTGACACCATTCTTTTCGAATCAAATATTAGCGGAACAATCGTAAATCCGACTAAATTATCACTCGGATTTTCTTATATTTTCAAACCGCTTTCAGCCAACCGGGCAGGAAAATTAGTTTATTCATTATCGGTTTATGGTAATTATACTAGTTTGAAAAGTTCTACTTATGCTGAATCTTTTGCTACTACAACTACTTCAGCGGTTTATAGCGATGCTTCTACAACTAGTTTTGGTGTAGAATTCCTTCCGAAGTCAAAAAACGATACAAAATCATTGAAATTCGATTACATTAAACGTGTTCAATACCGAGTAGGTTTTACGCAACAAAGCTTTGGATTTTCTTACAATTTAACACCTTATGTTCAGAATTCATTCACTACCGGGCTTGGTTTGCCAATTGGTGGTGCGAATTCAAATTCTCGTTTAAATTTATCTGCTCAATACGGAAAGCGAACTGCGGGAACAGGTTCAATTGAACAGTCTATTTGGAGTTTTGGTGTTGGTATAATTGTTTCGCCAAGTGGATATGATTCTTGGTTCAGAAAATATAAATTAGATTAATGCTACGAATTACTTGCTTGATTTTTATTTCAGTGCTGCTTTCAACTAGTTGCACAAACGATTTAGAAAAAATCAAAAAGGTAACCATGCGCAACAACGATCCGGAGGAAAGAACAACAGAATTGTATTTAATTCAAACCGACGGGGGGAAAGCTAAAATTAGATTGTATGCGAAAACTGCCGAACGTTTTTCTACTCCTGATAAAATAATTCTTTTCAACAAGGGAATAAAAGTTGAGTTTTACAACTTAAAAGGTAAACTTTCGTCTGTTTTAACTGCAAAATATGGTAAAATAAATGAAAGCCAGGGTACCATGGAAGTATTAGATTCAGTGCGCGTTTTCAATCCGTTGAAAGATCAGCATTTAGAAACTGAAGCGCTTTATTGGAATAAAAAAGATTCTTTAATTACTACGGATAAACTTGTTAGTATTAAAACCCCAACTACTTTAATTTACGGTCAGGGTTTGAGAATGAAACAAGACTTCTCATTTTACGAATTTATTAAACCACAAGGAAAAATTAAAACGAAATAACATGAACGGATATAACAAAATAATGGAAAAATTGTGGCTAATTGTCACTATCACCATAGCTATTTTAGTCTCATTTATGGGCTTCAAAGAAGGATTCGGAAAATGGTGGTTTTATTACTTCTTTGCTTTAATGACCTTCGGAACTTATTCTATTAGAAAATTCATGCGCAAGCGTATGGAAAAACATTTAGAAGAACTAAGCCGTCAGGCAAACGCGCCAAATAACGAAAAGTAAATTCTAGAATTAAATAGTTAGCTTCAAACTAAGCATGACAGAAAAACGAATAAAAGAGTGTGTCGAAGAATTTGGTTGGTTTGTCGGAATGTTTGAGTCGACAAATAACGAACCCTCATTTGCATACACAATTTGACTTTGGAAAACTTTTTCACATCCTAAAATTATATCGTTTGGATTATCGATTGAAACACTTCAAACAATCTTAAATAATGCTGGTGAAAAAATTAAAACGGGTGTTATTTTGAAAGTTTTAGAAGCGGATTATGATATTCTAGAAAACTATCCGATTAAATTTTTAACGGTAGACAAAGAACAAATATCTAACTATTTCGGCTACGGAAATTCATTTTACCAGTTTAAGGAATTTCCTGTGCTCCAATTAGTTTGGCCTGACAATAAAGTTAAATTTCCGTGGGAAATAAATTCAGATGAGCGGCCAAATTGGCCACAGCCAATATTAAACAAGAAATTTGAGAAATATCAAAATCAATAATTATATCAATTAATAACCATCTTACAAATACCGTTTATACTTAAATTGGTGAAATTCAACATTTTTTAACACAATACGTCCCTTTTTCGTTACTTTTTACTGATGAATGCATTAATTTTGTACACATTCGGCTATGAGTTCAATACGCATCATATTTTTTTTGTTATCTCTGTGTTTTTCACTTACCTGTTTTTCGCAAAATAAGTTATCTGGAATTGTAACTGATGAAGAAGGAATGCCAATTCCGTATGCGCAAGTTTTCGTTAAAAACAATGCCGATTTACGCACTCAAGCAGACGTAAACGGAAAATATACCCTACAACTCTTTGAAGGAGAATATTACCTCGTTTTTTCTTTTTCAGGTTATACAGACAGAGAAGCATATATTATTATTACGGGGAAAGATGAAACCCGCAATATTCAACTTTTCCCGAAACGAATCTCAGAAATAGAAGAAATTCAGATTGTAGCAAAAAAAACGAATCCAGGCAGAGAAATTATGCTAGAGGTTGTAAAAGTGCGCGACAAAATTAACCCTTGGAATTATCCTCATTCAACAGAAGTTTATATCAAAGCTTCTGAGAAAATTGAACTAAAAGTCAAAGAAGAGAAAAAAGAAAAACCAAACGATGATCCGTTCGAAGCTGAGCAAAAAAGATTAAAGCAATTAGCAGGAAACATTAATTTAGCAGAAATAAAATTAACCCGAGATTACGCTCCGCCAAACAAAGTGAAAGAAACAAGAGATGCGGTAGAATTAAACGGAAATCAGTCTAATTTATACTATACAACAACAGTTAAATCGAATTTTAATTTCTTTGAAAACTTGCTTTACCTGAACGATCTTCATGCAAATCCGATTACAAGTCCAATTTCTGGACCAGGAATTATTTCTTACAAATACCGTTTAGAAGCCCAATACTTCGAAGATGGACAAAAGATTCATAAAATTAAGATTATCCCCAGAATGAGTTCAACGTCTACTCTGTCGGGATACATTTATGTAATTGATTCGCTTTGGCTTGTCCAAAAAATTGATTTAACCATGGAAAAAGGTAACCTTTTGATTTATGATTATTTCAACATTAATCAAGTATTCGATCACCCAGGTGATTCAATGTGTGTTTTGAAAAATCAAACCTTAACGTATTCGGTCAAATACAAAGACCAAACCTCAAAATGCAGCACTATAGCAGATTTTAGCAACTACAATTTCGAACCCGATTTTCCTCAAAAATATTTTTCAAACGAAGTTGCAATCACAAAATCGGAAGCATACGAAAAAGACTCTTCTTATTGGAACAATGCTCGAACAGTTGCATTAACACTTGAAGAACAACGAAATATTGTTGTCCGGGATTCTATTCACGACGCTATGAACCGCAAAGAATATCTAGATTCTATTGATGCTGTTTTCAATAAAGTCACATTCTGGAAAGTAGTTTGGTTTGGAGTAGAACATAGAAATAGAGCTGAAAAAACACAGTGGTTTATTAACTCTGTTGCAGCATTGGCTAGACCGATTTATATTGCAGGGCCAAGAATTGCACCTGGTTTCAACTACTTTAAAAAATGGAAAGACCAGCGCAGTTTTGATTCCTATACTGAAATGTCGATTGGTGTTTTGAACAGCGATGTAAAAGGTTCAATTTGGACGCGTTATCTTTACGATACTTTTAAACAATCTACTTTAAAACTCAATTTTAGACATGATTTTGATGTAATTGTAGAAAATGACGCAATTACTCAGGTATACAAACGAAGTAATTTTATACAGAAAACTTCTTTAAAAGCTGGACATATATTTGAAGTATTCAATGGATTTTACTTCGACGTTGATCTTGAATTTACTGAAAGACGTTCCTTAAATGGATACAAATTTTTAGGTCTTTTTGATAGCGTAATTCCAAACGTAGATTTTGAACCATTTAAAGGATACCAAGCATTTATTGGCATTGCAAACTTTAGCTACACACCATTTCAAAAATACATGCGCGAACCATATCGAAAAGTAATTTTGGGCTCAAAATGGCCAACAATTTATGCAACTTATGAAAAAGGTGTTCCCAGAATTTTTGGAAGTGATGTAGATCACGAACATTTAACCGTAGGAATATTTCAAAATTTTCAACTTGGAACTCTGGGTACATCTAGTTACCACATTAAAACCGCTCAGTTTTTAAGTACAAAACAATTATACGAAGCAGATTTTAAATTCCAACGACGAAGCGATCCAATTTGGTTCTCTAACCCCTTATTTTCATTTCAAGATCAGGATTCTTCGTTGCGATCAAAAGATTATTTTTTTGAAGCACACTTTGTTCACCACGATAACGGAGCAATTTTAAACAAAATTCCATACATGAAGAAAACAGGAATTGGGTTAGTTGTTGGTGGCGGATATTTGTATGTGCATGAGTTCAATTGGCAACATTATGAATTACTTGCAGGTTTAGAACGCAGTTTTAAATTTTCGCGCAGAAGACTACGCATAGGACTTTATGCCGTTTTATCAGACGGAAACAACATTAACCCGAGACCAACAGGCAAAATATCTTTTGCAATCTTAGATAATCGAAATATGAAGTGGAATTTTTAATGAATTCAAAAAGTGGTTTAATTTCAATGCTTAACTTTGTTTCATGAATTACAATTCGGCTGAAGCCATCATTTTTGATTTGGGAGGAGTTATTCTAAACCTCGATTACAAAAAAACTAGCGCAGCGTTTATTGAACTTGGACTAACAAATTTTGAGGAAGAATATTCTCAATTAGAACAACAAAAGCTTTTCGACGAATTTGAAACAGGTAAAATTTCTTCTTTTCACTTCGTAAACCGAATTTTAGATAAGTTACCAAAAGGGCGCAATGCAAATCAGGTTGTTCATGCATGGAACGCAATGATTCTCGATTTTCCGAAAGAGCGGATGAATTATTTATTTAAATTAAAAAAAGAGAAACGAATTTTCCTTCTTTCAAATACTAATGATTTGCATCTAGAATTGGTTAATCGAAAATTAAAAGAAATTTATCCTGACAAACAACTATCCGATTTTTTTGAAAAAATATATTTTTCTTGCAATATAGGACTTCGAAAACCAAATACTGAAGTATTTCAATTGGTTTGTAAAGAAAATGATTTAAACATAACCAAAACGCTCTTTATAGACGATAGCCCTCAACATATTGAAGGCGCAAAACAAATTGGTTTACACACGCATCATTTAACAACAAGTTTAGAAGAATTTATTGCGCAGAATTAGGCTTTTCCTGACACAATTCAATTAGTACTCCATTGGTAGACTTTGGGTGAAAAAAAGCGACCAATTTATTGTCGGCTCCGTTCTTGGGTTTTTCATTCAACAATTGAAATCCTTTTGAAGCCAATTCAGACATAGATTGTTCAATGTTAGTTACATCAAAAGCAATATGATGAATGCCTTCTCCTTTTTTATCAATAAATTTCGCAATCGGACTATTTTCGTTACTAGCTTGAAGTAGTTCTATTTTAGATTCACCAACTTTGAAAAATGCTGTTTTCACCCCTTCAGACTCAACGCCTTCAAGTTTGTAGCATTTGGTTCCTAATAAATCGGTGTATGTTTGAATAGCTTCATCCAAATTTCGCACAGCTATTCCGATATGTTCAATTTTATTCATTTTTTTGAGTAATAAAAAACCCTCCTGATAAATCAAAAGGGTTCAAATAAAATAAATTATATTAAGATTTGAAGAACTTTTCTGTTTTGTTGTCAAAGTTCAAGAAGTAAGCACCTTTTACTAAGTTAGAACATGGAACTGAAGTTCCCACACCTTTCTTTACAATGTTTCCGTAGGCATCAAATATTTCGTATTTCGTTTCTATCGGTTTTCCATTTGCTGTGAAATTAATAATGTCTTTCACTTTAACTGGGTTTTTCTCTACTAGTGGAACAGTTGACGAGAATTTGACTTCTTTGGAAGAACGCTTAGTTCCAGAATGATCTATTTGAACTACACGAACCGTATTTTCTCCTGAGTGAGAATCTAGTTCAAATTCATAACAATTTTGACCTGTAATTCCTTTACCTTCGACTTCACCAATTTTAACCCATTTGTTCCAACGGTATTGTTCAATTTGAAAAGGTAGTTTTCCTTGTTCGTTCGTTGTGCACCAAGATAGTTTTCCTGTATTAGTACATGAAATACTGGCTGTGCTAAATGTGCTTCTTGGAAGTAATACTTCTTTATTTAAAATTTTTGGCGTGCAACCATCGTTGTGTTCAATTACAATAAAAACTGGTTCTCCAATTTCAACGTTGAAAAATGAAAAATCAATTTCGAAAGCGCTTTGAGCAACTCCACCTGGCATGATGTCTCCGTTAACGGTAACTTTAGTTGCACAGAAACCAAATCCATCCGGATCTTCTGGGTTTTGAACATACAAATTCTTTCCTTGGTAGGTACCTTGGATAGAAAGCGGAACAGCTAAACCACTAAAAGCCAGGAATAAAATTCCTAATAATGTGCAAAAACCTTTATATTTTATCATAATATGTTCAGTAGCATTGTCAAAATCAAGTGCAAGTATAACGGCATTTTTTCATTTTACCAACTAATTCATCTCTTTTTTTCAAAATATTTATTCTCAAAAATTGATTTGAATATGATTCGCAAATTATCTAAACTGAATTAGTTAAAATTGATCCTATTTAAAATCAAAATTCGCTGTTATAAATTATTTTTTGTAATCTTGTAGCCAAACACTCTTGATTTATGAAGAAATTAATCGCATTACTTACTATTGTCTTTCTAACATACGGCTGTGGTTCAGATAAAAAACAGTTCGAAAATTCAGGCGGTACAATTACAGTGGCCTTAGATAGTGCGCCTTCTACTCTGAAAGCTACCGAAGCTGGCGATATTTATTCATCAACAGTTTTATCCCAAATTTCAGAGGGTTTAGTTAGTTTTAATTCAGATGATTTGACTTTACAGCCGCAATTAGCAAGTAAATGGAAAATGAGTCAAAATGGAAAAATATTCACTTTCACTTTAAGAACAGATGTTCTATTTCACAAACACGAAGCTTTTGGTTCCGATAAAAACCGAAAGTTGGTTCCAGAAGACGTTGTTGCAACAATTGAAAACTCCTGCTCAAAAAACAGTGAAGGAGAAGTTACTTCCGCGTATTTGTCTATCTGGAACAATCAACTCAAAGGTGCAACCGAGTTTTTTGAAGGCAAAGCAAAATCGATTTCAGGTTTAAAAATAAAAGGCAACGATTTAGAGTTCACTTTAGTTGAATCGGATCCGATGTTTGCTGAAAAATTAGCACAAGTAAACGGAAGTATTTTAGCAAAAGAAATTATAGATGCGAAAAAAGAAAACGACATGATTGGTACAGGGCCGTTTATGTTTGCCGAATCTACCAATAAAGAGCAAGAGAAGATTGTGCTTGTAAAAAATCAGGATTATTATTTATACGATGAAAAAGGAAATGCATTGCCCTACTTAGACTCTGTTGTCTTCATTGTTGAATCTAGAAAACTAGAACAACTTGAAATGTT
>JANNWW010000147.1:0-5100 GCA_031409255.1 Crocinitomicaceae bacterium | reverse complement strand
TGCAGGCGACGGGATCTACAATGGAGCCGACGACGACGGAACCGGAACAGTTTCTCTTTTGGAACTAGCTCAAGCATTCATGAAAGCATATAAAGAAGGAAATGGCACGAGAAGATCTATTCTAATTATGCCTGTTTCGGGTGAAGAAAAAGGATTGCTAGGTTCAAAATACTATACAGATAACCCTATTATTCCGCTCGAAAACACAGTTACAGATTTGAATATTGATATGATTGGACGGGTAGATATTCCGCATGAAAACAGCAAAGATCAATATGTTTACATTATTGGTTCGAATATGATTAGTGATGATTTACACAAAGCGAACGAGCGCGCAAACAATACATACACGAACATTAAATTAGATTATACATTTAACGATAAAAATGATCCAAATCAGTTCTATTATCGCTCAGATCATTATAATTTTGCGAAAAATGGTATTCCGGTCATTTTTTATTTCAGTGGAGTTCACGAAGATTATCACCAACCAACAGACGATGTTGAAAAGATTGATTTTTCTAAAGTAGAGCAAGTTGCACAGTTAGTTTTTTACACTGCTTGGATTATTGCAAATGAAACAAATCGACCTGCTCCAAATGAATAAAAATGAATTTAAAGGTAAGAACATAAGATTGTAAAAGGATTCTTCTGGCTATTTGGAAATCTATTCTGCTAGAAGTTCTTCAATTAATGAGTTCGTTTTTTTTACGTATTCATCATAAATTTCACCGGTTC
This sequence comes from Crocinitomicaceae bacterium, assembly GCA_031409255.1. GTDB lineage: Bacteria > Bacteroidota > Bacteroidia > Flavobacteriales_D > Crocinitomicaceae > Fluviicola. The sequence continues at coordinate 4,362 of JANNWW010000147.1, read as the reverse complement.
CAGGTCCGCTAAATCCAGTATGAACTCTTCTAACTTTTCCGTCTCTACCAATGTAGATAGATGTAGGAAACGAAATTATTTCATTTAACATTGCAAACTGTTCTGACGCCAATTTTTTGTTTGCTTTTCCACCAACCAAAAAAGTGAAATCAAGATTATGTCGTGTTTTCAAGGTTTGAATTTTGTTGGCTTGCTCAGCGAACGTTTCTGCAGATTCGTAACCGATAGAAATTATTTCTAATCCTTGGTTGTGGTAAGATTGATAGAGTTTTTTATAATAATTCGTTTCATCTAAACAATTCGGACACCAAGTTCCCATGATTTGAATTATCACTACCTTATTTTTTGTTTGTTCGTTAGGATAAACAAACGAATTTCCATTAAGATCAGGTAAGGTAAAGCCAAAATTTGTTTCGTCTTTTTTTAATTCTGTAATAGAGTCTGCGTTTCGTAATTTAAAGTTTTCGTTTCTATTCGACACAAAAGTGGTTTGGTAATGTTTTCCACTATAAAACGTTCCTTCAATTTTCCCGTTTTTTTCTTTTCCTGTTAGCATAAAAGCATGTGTTCCATCAAAAGCGGCTAGGTAAAATTTGTTGTTATCTACAACGCCTTCTAAGAAACGGTAATCTCCGGTTTCAGTTAAAACAGTTCCTGTAATTTTTTTTCCTTCTTGTTTAAACAAGCCTATTGCAGCTTCTTTTTCAGTCGAGTTCGGATCAAAATAGGTTTCCCACTTTCCAGTAAAATTTATAGTGCTTATTGTTTCAGTTTTTAGAGAGTTTTTAGAGAGTTTTGCTGAAAATGGAATTCGATAATTTGCTCCTTTATTGTTGTTTATCCAGTAGCCGTTCAAAACGCTTTTTTTAGAAATAACGACCCGTAATTCTGAATCAAAATCAGGGAAAGATAAAATGACCGTGTCTCCAAATTTTAAAGTTGCACGTAATTCTATTTGTTCTTCTGCATTAGAAATAAGGGCAGTTTTTTCTTTGTTTTTTAAAAAAACAGAGAAATGCACGGGTAATGTTGTGGTTTGATTTAACCGCAGAAACGCATCATATTTACCAACTTTTAATTTTAAATGTTGCGTAAAACTAGTACATGAAAAGGTGAGAAAGCTAAGTAAAAGAACAACCTTCATTATAGTTTCGTTTAAGCAAAGTTACTTTTTTTATCGAATATACTTGTTGGTGCAACCTTTTTTAATAGTTTAGAGTCTTCAAAAGGTGAGTCTTATGGATAACGAGGCATTAGTAAAAGAATGCGCACGGGGAAATGCCAAAGCTCAGCGAGCGTTGTTTGATAAATTTGCACCCAAAATGTTGGCAGTGTGTATGCGTTACTTGAAAAACAAGAACGAAGCTGAAGATGCGTTGCAGGATGGCTTTGTGAAAGTTTTTCAGAAAATTCCAGCGTTTAAAATGGAAGGATCTTTAGAGGGTTGGATTCGTCGAATTATGGTTAATAATTCCCTAGATGCGATTCGGAAAAATAAAAAACACTTGCTGGATGACGTCATAGATGCTGTTCAGCACAAAGTTTCGTTTACTGATTTTCAATTTGACGATATGGATTTACAAGTCTTGTTGAAAATTATTGCCGAATTGCCAGATGGATACCGTGTTGTTTTCAACATGTTTGCCATTGAAGGTTATAGTCACAAAGAAATTGCAGATACATTGGGTGTAACTGAAAATACATCAAAATCACAATACTCGCGAGCAAGAGCGTTGCTACGTGATAAATTAGAAGGAGTAAAAAATGTTAGAGAAAGATCAATTTGAGCAATTTCTGTCAAAATCGTTTGAAAATCAAACGGAGGCTGTTCGCCCTGACTTATGGTCGGGTGTTCAAGCAAAAATGATTGCTAATGGTGTGGCGAGTACAGCAGCAGTAAAATCTGTTAGTATTTTAACAAAGTGGATTTTAGGGTCTCTTGCTGTTGGAACTGCGGCAACAATTTCTACGCTTGTTCTATTTAACAATAACGAAGACACAAAAAAAGAACTTATCGCTCCGAAAACTGCTCAAGAAATTTCTGTTAATGAAAATGTAGCATCCAAAAATAAAATTGCGAAAGTTATTTCTCTAGAGAACACAAATTCTCTTCATGAAGAAATTTTAGATGAGTCAAACAGCGTTTTAGTTTTTGAAGCATTAAACATACCTGATTTTACAGAAAACATTATTTCGGAAAAGAATGAATTAATTAATGATGAAAAAGTTATTGTTATTCCCGATCCAATAAAAGATGTGGTTATTGTTGTTCCAACTACAGAAGATGTAAAGGAAGAGTTAAAAGACCCAATTGTTATTGGTAAGGCTTCGGTTACTAAATTCCCGAATTTCTTTTCTCCAAATGGTGACGGATCGAATGATTTCTATGAAATAGAAATAGAAAACATTTCAAATTTTCATGTTATAATTATGAATCAGAACAATAAAATTGTTTTTGAATCTACAGACTCTAATTTTAAATGGAACGCCGAAGTTGCTGGTGAAAAAGCAACTCAAGGAACCTTTGCCTGCATTGTAACTGGTACAGATCCTCAAGGAACTAAATTTAAAGACGTTCAGTTGTTCGAAATTAAGTAAACACTTTTGAATTAGTTATATAGCCATCTGCTTTTGTAGATGGCTTTTTTATTGATTAATTTATTCTATAAAGTATTACGTTATTTGAAAAACAATAAAAAGCCTTTTTCTTCGAAAATCAGCACTTTTTTACTTTTACTCATTGAAGTTTCTCTTCACTCGTAAAACAAAAAATGCCTTGATGTTACACAAGGCTTTTGTCGAGGTCTCGAGCGGATTATTTCAAAATGATAAAATGGGTTTAATGAACAACAAAAACCTTTTTCTTCGAAAAATCAGCACTTTTTTACTTTTACTCATTGAAGTTTCTCTTCACTCGTAAAACAAAAAAAGCCCTGTTGTTACACAAGGCTTTTATTGAGGTCTCGAGCGGATTCGAACCGCTGTAGACGGTTTTGCAGACCGCTGCCTAACCACTTGGCTACGAGACCAATTTTAATTGGAGAACAAAAATAAGAAAAATTTCTAATTCACGCCTCAATAATGATAGCTACATTTTTTACATTTCCATTAATTGGAGGAGAAATCTTTGTGATTTTTACTTTTAGTTTTTCCAAACTTGTGATTTCCAGTTTCAAACGATTCACAATTCGAGCTCCAACGTGCTCAATTAATTTCGATCGTATTGCCATTTCTTCTCCTACAATCCGATTCACCAAAACGTAATCTATTGTATCAGTTAATTCATCGCTTTCCATTGCTTTTGTAAAATCTGTTGACAATTCTACGTCAACAGTATAGTGTCCGCCAATTTTTGCTTCCTCTTCTAAACAGCCATGATATGCGTATAAACGAATTGTATTTATTTCAATTATGTGCATTAATTAAGTTTTGTTAAACCAACTTTCATTCGCTCAATAGTTTCTTCTTTTCCAAGAAATTCCGCGATCTCAAACATAGACGGACCCATACCTTGACCAGTAACCAATAATCTGAATAAGGGCAAAACGGCACCAATTCCCTTGTTTTTTTCTGCAATGAATTCTTTAAATGCTTTTTCTATTTCAGTAGCATCGAAATTTTTATTTATCAAAATTTCAATCCATTCATTCATTAACGGACCCGATTCTGAGTTCCATTTTTTTGAAACCGTTTGTTCGTCATAATTATTTGGTTTATCTAATAAATAAGATCCTTCGGTTAGCATGTCTTTCATAAACACTGCGCGTTCTTTCATTAAACGAACAAAGTGTTTTATTTTTGTTTCGTCTAGATTTATTTTTGTTTCTTTCTTTAAAAGTTCAACTAAATCTTCGTTTGTCTTTGCTTTTAAATACTGCTGTTGAAACCATTTAGTTTTGTCAGGATCAAACTTTGCTCCAGCTTTACTAACGCGTTCTAATGAAAAAGATTCTACCAATTCATCTAAAGAAAAGATTTCTTGTGTTGTTCCAGGGTTCCAGCCTAAAAAAGCTAACATGTTTATAAACGAATCGGGGAAATATCCGTTTTCTCTGTATCCTGAATATAATTCTCCTTCTGCAGTTGTCCAATTTGTTGGGAAAACCGGAAACCCCAATCGATCGCCATCTCTTTTAGATAGTTTTCCGTTACCGTCTGGTCGAAGTAGTAAGGGCAAATGCGCAAATTGTGGTGCTTCCCATCCAAAAGCATCGTATAACATTACATGTAATGGTGCAGAAGGCAACCACTCCTCACCTCTAATAACATGTAATGTTATACGATGCTTTTGGATGGGAAGCACCACAATTTGCGCATTTGCCCTTACTACTTCGACCAGACGGTAACGGAAAACTATCTAAA
>JANNWW010000146.1:0-2209 GCA_031409255.1 Crocinitomicaceae bacterium | reverse complement strand
GGGTGATTATTGGCAAAAATCTTACGATCAGGGACTTGGAAAGCCCGTATTATCTAAAAAACAAATTGTTTCTCTTTTATCCGATAGTGTGCTTATTTCAATTAAAACAAATCAATATTTTGTTATCGACACACTTTTTCATTCGTATTCTGTAGTTCGACCGCAAGTGAAAACGTTTTTAAACGAACTAGGAGCTCAATTGCAGTACAAATTGAGAAATACACACTTTAAAAAAGTTCAATTTACAGTAACTTCTGCTTTCCGAACGCAAAGTTCAGTGAAAAGACTAATGAAAAAAAACAAAAACGCCATCAAAAACAGTTCGCATTTGCATGGAACAACTGTTGATATTTCTTACAAAACCTTTTTTCTAAACGGAGAGCAATTAACTGAATCTGATGCCAAATATGTGAAAGAAATTTTATCTAGAATCTTGTTTAAACTGAGAGCAACTAAAAAATGCTGGGTGAAATTTGAATACTTTCAAACTTGTTACCATACGGTTGTAGATTAAATTAAGGCGTACATTCCCCTTGTTTGTAAGTTGTTATTCCAGCGCATTCTGCTTCGCTAGCATTTCCATAGGTTTTGTTGTTACACCCACAAACAGGATCGTATTGTTGTGAGCAAGCACAATCTGGTTTTGGGTTTTCACTAGACGCTTCCTTACAAGAAAAACAAATAAATCCAATTATTAAACTCATTCCCAATCGTTTCATTCTACATTGAAATTAACGTATTAAAAACTCCATCTACCACTTGTGTCATTTTCTCGAAATTTAGCGTTTCAATAGTATCTGTTGCTTTGTGGTAGTTTGGATTTCTGTAAAATGCAGTATCTGTTATCATTATTGCATCGTATCCAAATTTCCAATAATTTAAATGATCTGAAAAATCGATTCCTTTTAATTGCTTTGGACCGATGAATTTCTTGACTTCAATTTTCGACTTGTGCTTCATTCTATTTTGAAACGTTCGTCCAAAACTTCCTTGGTTAAATTTGTTTACAACGGTAATAAAATTGCCTGTTTTTCCATAAAACAACTTTAACAATTTAATTGGATATGTTTGAGAATTCTTCTCTGAAGAGAAAAAACCAATCATTTCAAGGCAAATCATTCCTTTTACTTTTACGTTGGCATCTGATAATGATTTTGCATGCATGTAGGAACCCATGTTTTGACTGCGAAAAAAAGGTGGTTCCTCTAAGGTATAAGCAACAAAATCGAAGCGTTTACTGAGGGCTTTATCTTTCATTAATCTGGCTGTTTCAAGAAGTCCAGCAACACCCGAAGCGTTGTCATCAGCTCCTGCTTGCTCACCGCAAACGTCGTAATGCGCGCCAACTACAATTCGTTCCTGATTGTGAATTCCGATAGCTCCAATTACATTTTTATAGCGCACACCTTCAACGGTAAATTCTTGAAAATATACCGTATCGCAACTTTTTTTGAATTCTTCAAAGATATAATCTGCCACAAAATTTAAGCGATCTAGGTGAGCGTATGTTCTAGCCGGACCAGCGACTAAAAATTCGACGTGTTTTTTTAAATTTTCTTGATTTGCTTGTCCAGAAGAAAAAAATGGCAAGAAACTTAAAATTAGAAGCGCGGTTTTAAAGTAGTGTGAAATCGACATGGTAATGGTCATAGTTTAAATTATTGATTAAAGCGGGTAATTTTTTAGCGAAATAGATTCCACTTGCTTGTAATTTTGAACCGAATTTTGACGCATAAAGTTCATCCATTAAATCTAGCTTAAAGATTACTTTTTGAATTTTAAGTCCATTTTGTTTTGCTGAATTATTCAATTCTAGCAGATGAAGTGAAATTTTATCAAAATCTATCTGGCAATTTTTGTCGGTTTTTAGAATTCCAGTATTTGTAAATTCGAGTAAATAGTGCATTCCACCTATAAAATCGTAAAGTTGAGATTGTTTATTTTCTTTTAAAAGTGGCGACATAAAATCTATACTTAAACCATTTTGATGCGTGTGATGTGGTTCAATTTTACCTCCTTTTTCGTTGGAGCATTCCATTACACCAAATTGATGATTTGGAGCTGAAAGTTTTAAGCTTGAATATGATTCAAGAACTAAATTCAACACTTTTTCATGTACGAAAGCGCGTTTATTCATGTAGCTGATACTATCAAAATAGAAGAAATTGGAACCTTTGTAAGGAAATAACCTTCCGTTGACGAGCTTCCC
>JANNWW010000145.1:0-28290 GCA_031409255.1 Crocinitomicaceae bacterium | reverse complement strand
CTCGGATTGGTTGGAGCGGCTGAAATTTGCAGTTGGGAAACAACCACAGTTACAGTATCTCTAACAACACCACAAAGTGTATTTGTTTCTCTTAAAACAAACTTATACGTTCCTGGCTGATTAACAGTTACTGTTGGAGTTGGATTTGAAAAGTTAGGTGCGAAAGTGGCAGTTGCTGGTGGAACTAAACCTACTGGAAGCAATGTTTGCCATGCAATTGTATTTGGAGGAGTTGGCACAGAACCAGATAAAAGTATTGGACTTCCTAAACAAATTGTCTGGTCAACTCCGGCATTTGGAGCAAGAGCCTGAACAACATTGATCATGAATGTGTCGTTTACCAATAAACCAGCAATATTCATTTGAACTACATATTGAGTTGTTACTGTAGGAGTAACAATAACATTATTTATTCCAGCAGTATTTGAAACACCTGTTGTTACCAACCAAGTAGCTGAATTTATTACGTTACTAGCAACTAAACTTACTGTTGCACTATTTCCAGCACAAATTGTTTGATCTGGGGTTCCGGGCGAACAAGTAATTCCTGCAGAACCTGGATTAGTAGGAAAAGACAACTGTGCGTTACCGTTTTGATAACTATAATTCGAAAAACAAAGTATATATGAACTACCTGCAGCTGCAAAAATAGAAGGTTGAAAGTTACTAGCGGCTCCCCCTGGAGGAGTTCCACCGTTCCACATTCCTGTCCAACCATTACAGTTTCCGTTCCAATTACAAGAAACTGGAGGAAGTGTATTCCCAGTAATTCCGGTACAAGCAGCTGCGTTATATGGCCACATTGCCCAGTCAAAACATCCACTTCCACCCGGTCCACCAACAACAAACTCTAAATTTCCAGCCGTAGCAACGTTTATTACAAAAAAGTTTGGATTTGGACCACCAGATAACAAACATCCAGCATTTACACCTTGAACATTTGAACTCGGATTTGAAACAGAATTTGTTCCGGGAAAAGCTGTAACACCACTTGTAATCATAGAAAAAGTTGACCCGTTTGACGAACAAACATTTTCAGCCCCAGCGCATGTTGGAGATGCAACCTGAGCATTAAACCCATAGCTTAATAATAGAGCAAGTATAAAAATTAAATTTTTCATTTTACTTAGTTTTGGCAATTAGTGAATGGAAAGGGATTTATTTGATCTACACCATAAAGTCCGATTTGCGAACAAGTTGATGCAGAAGAAAAATCACCTAACCACGATTGGAAATCTTGTGCAGAGAATGATGTAACATCTTTGGTTAGAATGAAAACTCTTTTTGATAATGCATCAACACGAGCAACCTGCACAAAAGGATTTTGTCTCAAGTTTATTTCCAAATCAATCATTTCTTGATTCGTTAAAGAATTAACTAAACACTGCCCGAAGAAATGTGTTTCGTTAGCTTGTGTTTGAGATTTCCCACTGAATGAGAAAATTAAAACAAAGGTAAAATAGAGTAGATGTTTCATTATGCTAAAGTGTTTTTATTGTAAACGTAATTTTATTTAAATGGTTGCTATTAAAATTCTAATAATTTCAAAGGTAAACTATTAAAAACAAACAAAGGGCTCTTAAAAAGCCCTTTGTTGAAATCCTAACACCTTTGTTGGTTATTTATAAAAATTTAAAATTCTTACCCGGGTAATAAGCATTTTCGCCTAACTCCTGCTCTATTCTTAAGAGTTGGTTGTATTTTGACATTCTATCTGAACGAGAAGCTGAACCTGTTTTTATTTGTCCGCAATTTAAAGCTACGGCTAAATCGGCAATTGTATAATCTTCTGTTTCTCCACTTCTATGCGACATAACTGAAGTATAAGAATTACGAGTTGCCATTTGAACAGCTTCAATTGTTTCGGTTAATGAACCAATTTGATTCACTTTCACTAAAATTGAATTCGCTATCCCTTTCTCAATTCCTTGAGCTAATCTTTTTGTGTTTGTAACAAATAAATCGTCTCCAACTAATTGCACAGATTTGCCTAATTTTTCAGTTGCTAATTTCCAACCATCCCAATCGTCTTCTGCCAAACCGTCTTCAATTGAAACAATCGGGTATTTTTTACACCAATCTGCCCAATAATCAACCATTTGAGTTGAATTCATTTGATCTCCAGTAGATTCGAAAATGTATAAACCTTTTTCAGCATTATAAAATTCAGAAGAAGCTGCATCTAATGAAATCCAAACATCGTGACCTGGTTTAAAACCTGCTTTTTCTATTGCTTGAATAACTAATTCAATTGCTTCTTGGTTCGACCCTAAATTTGGAGCAAAACCGCCTTCATCGCCTACATTTGTAGATAAGCCTTTAGATTTCAAAACTGCTTTTAAGTGATGAAAAATCTCTGTTCCCCAGCGCAAACCTTCTGAAAATGATTTTGCTCCGAAAGGCATAACCATAAACTCTTGAATATCTATTAAATTATCTGCGTGTGAACCACCGTTTAAAATATTCATCATTGGAACAGGCAAAGTATTTGCTCCAACTCCACCAACATAACGATACAAACTTAAGCCAGCTTCTTGTGCTGCAGCTTTTGCAACAGCCAATGAAGTTCCGAGAATTGCATTTGCACCAAGGTTCGATTTATTTTCCGTATTATCTATAGCCAAAAGAGTTGCGTCGATTCCTTTTTGATCAAAAATATCCATTCCAGACAATTCGTCATCAATAATTTCGTTTACATTTTGAACTGCGCTTGTAACGCCTTTGCCAAGGTAAAAATCCATGTCGCCATCGCGTAATTCAACAGCTTCGTGAATACCAATTGAAGCTCCAGATGGAACAGCAGCTCTACCCATGAAACCATTGGTTGTGTAAACATCAACTTCAACAGTTGGGTTTCCGCGAGAGTCTAAAATTTGTCGACCTACAATTCGTTCTATATAACTCATTTTTTGTGATTTTTCATATTTGTAATAAACTGATCGAATAAATAGCGAGAATCATGCGGCCCTGCTGAAGCTTCTGGATGATACTGAACAGAAAAAATAGGTTTTCCTTTTAATTGAATTCCTGCAATTGTATTGTCGTTCAGATGCTGGTGAGTTACTTCAATTTCAGGGTTTAAAGAAACACTTTCTTTAGAAACAACAAAGCCATGGTTTTGTGAAGTGATTTCACCTTTCCCTGTCAATAGATTCTTAACCGGATGATTGATTCCACGGTGCCCATTAAACATTTTTTCTGTTTTTAAACCTTGACTTAAAGCTAAGATCTGATGACCAAGACAGATTCCAAAAATTGGGGTTCCAGTTTTCACTAGCTCTTTTACAAGTGAAATTTCGTTGGGCATTGCTGATGGGTCGCCTGGTCCGTTTGAAAGCATAAATCCATCTGGATTAAAGTTTTTCAACTCTATTAAGGTTGTCGACATAGGGAAAACACGAACAAAACATCCACGATCTACTAAGCAACGAATAATGTTTTTCTTTACACCAAAATCTAGTAATGCAATTTTTAGTTCTGCGTCTGGGTTTCCAGAATCGTAGCTTTTTGTGGTTGCCACTTTTGAAGAAAGTTCTAAACCGGCCATTGAAGGAACATCTTTCACTTGTTGCTTCAACAGTTTCTCATCTAAAATTTCAGAAGAAATAATAGCATTCATTGCCCCTTTACTTCGTATATGACGAACTAGGGCACGAGTGTCGATATCTGTGATGCCTGTTTTTTCGTTTTTCTCTAAATAATCTTGTAAAGTTGATTCTCCGGAGGTTCTGGAAAAAAGTGTAGAAAATTTCTTTGTTACTAAGCCTGCAATTTTTATTGAATCAGACTCAGTTTCATTTGCATGAACACCATAGTTTCCGATATGTGCAGTGGTCATAACTAAAATCTGACCGTAGTAAGAAGGGTCTGTAAATACTTCTTGATACCCTGTCATTCCTGTATTAAAGGCAATTTCGCCGGTAGTTGTTCCTATTTTACCTGTTGCCTTACCTTGAAATACTGTTCCATCTTCTAGAACAAGGAGTGCCGATTTGCGTTCGTCCATACTAAACTGTTTTTGCAAAATTAATTATTCTGTCTAATCTAACTAACAATCGTTCATAAAAAAAGGCATCCGTTAATAACTGGATGCCTTTTATAATTATTGTCAAACTTTTTATTTTCCTTCTTCGTTTGAATCTTCTGTTTTTTCGCTATCGTCTGAAGACTCTTCTGAATTAGTTTCTTCAGTTGTAGCTTCTGGTGTTACTTCTTCAACTGCCTCAGGAGTAGCATCTTCTACCACATCTTCTACCGTTGTTTCTGCTTCTGCAACCGGAGCAGTATCTGTCGTTTTAGCAGCACCAGTTCCACGACGTGAACGACGAGTTGTTGCTTTCTTTGTATCGTTTGAATACAATTCGTTGAAATCAACCAACTCAATAATACACATTTCTGCGTTATCACCTAAACGGTAACCAGTTCTGATGATACGAGTGTATCCTCCGGGACGGTCAGCAATTTTTGGTGCAACATTGCGGAACAATTCAGTTACTGTTTCTTTGCTTTTTAAATAAGCAAATGCAGTACGACGATTGTGTGTTGTATCGTCTTTTGATTTTGTTAAAATCGGTTCAACATAAACACGCAATGCTTTCGCTTTTGCGATTGTTGTGTTGATACGTTTGTGTTCGATTAATGAACAAGCCATATTAGACAACATCGCTTTTCTGTGCGAAGATGTTCTACTAAGATGGTTAACTTTTCTACCGTGTCTCATATTTTTGAATTTCGTAAGTAACGGTTAGTAAGAATTATCATCGCATAATTCTTACCACCTATTACGTCATTATTAATTTAAATGTGCGATGTTTTAATCTCTATCTAATTTGTACTTAGCAACGTTCATTCCGAAGTTTAAGTTTTTAGCATCTACTAAGTCTTCTAACTCAGTTAATGATTTTTTACCAAAATTACGGAACTTCAACAAGTCATTTTTATTGAATGAAACTAAATCTCCAAGTGTTTCGATATCTGCTGCTTTCAAACAATTCAATGCACGAACAGATAAATCCATGTCCACTAATTTTGTCTTCAACAACTGACGCATGTGCAATGAAGTTTCGTCGAATTCTTCTGTTTCAGATTTCACTTCACTATCAAGTGTAATGCGCTCATCTGAGAACAACATGAAATGGTGAATTAAAATTTTAGCAGCTTCTTTCAATGCTTCTTTTGGATGAACTGAACCATCAGTTACGATGTCAAAAACCAATTTTTCATAATCCGTTTTTTGTTCAACACGGAAATTCTCTATTGTATACTTAACGTTCACGATTGGTGTGAAGATTGAGTCAATAAAAATCGTTCCGAAAGGAGCGTTATTTGTTTTGTTTTCTTCAGCAGGAACGTAACCGCGACCTTTAATGATCGTTAATTCCATTTCAAATTTAACTGAAGATTCCATGTTACAGATAACTAAATCTGGGTTCAAAACCTGAAAACCAGATGTAAATTTACCAATATCACCTGCAGTAACTTTGTCTTGACCAGAAATTGAAATAATAACTGTTTCGTTATCGGTTCCTTCAATTTGTTGTTTGAAACGCACTTGTTTTAAGCTTAAAACTATTTCAGTAACGTCTTCTACAACACCTTTAAGAGTTGAAAATTCGTGGTCAACACCTTCAATTCTCACTGAAGAGATTGCGAATCCTTCCAAAGATGAAAGTAAAATTCGACGTAAAGCGTTACCAACAGTGATACCATAACCAGGTTCGAGTGGACGGAACTCAAATTGTCCGTTTTTCTCGTCTGATTGGATCATAATTACCTTGTCAGGTTTTTGAAAATCTAAAATTGCCATGTTGTATTTTTCTTCTTTTTACTTGTTTTGCAGTTGCGCGGTTTAAGAGATGAAGAAATCTAGTAAACCCTTTCGTTGCAAACCAATAATTAATTACTTAGAGTATAATTCGACGATTAATTGCTCTTTGATATTTTCTGGTATCATTTCACGAGAAGGTGTAGACAAAACTTTACCTGATAAAGTTGATTTGTCCCAATCTAGCCAATCGTAACGTTTAATTGAAGCTATAAGTGAAGAAGTAATTGCCTCTAAAGACTTTGACTTTTCACGAACACCAACAACATCACCAATTTTTAATGTGTAAGAAGGAATGTTTACTACTTCACCATTAACAACTATGTGACGGTGAGAAACCAACTGACGTGCACCTCTTCTTGTAGGAGCGATACCCATACGGTAAACAATATTGTCTAATCGTGCTTCACACAATTGCAATAAATTTTCACCAGTAATACCTTTCATACGTGAAGCTTTGTCGAATAAATTAGAGAATTGACGCTCTAAAATACCATACGTGTACTTCGCTTTTTGTTTTTCACCTAACTGTATTGCGTATTCAGATTGTTTACCACCTCTACGTTTGTTAGGTCCGTGTTGTCCTGGACCGTAGCTTCTTCTATCTAAAGCTTTATCTGGTCCAAAAATTGGCTCTTTAAATCGACGTGCGATTTTAGTTTTAGGGCCTGTATATCTTGCCATTTTATTAATTTTAAAAAGGGGGACTATGAATTAAGGCTTTCCTTCGATAATCTAATCCCCTTTAAGTTAAATACTATTTATTATACTCGACGTTTTTTCGGAGGTCGACAACCGTTGTGAGGAAGTGGAGTCACGTCAATGATTTCCATTACTTCGATTCCGCTATTGTGAATTGAACGGATTGCAGATTCACGACCTGCACCTGGTCCTTTCACAAAAACGCGTACTCTACGTAATCCGAAGTCATGAGCTTCTTTGGAAGCATCTTCGCCTGCAATTTGCGCTGCATACGGAGTATTCTTCTTAGAACCTTTGAAGCCCATTTTCCCTGCTGATGACCAAGAAATAACTTGTCCAGCATTATTCGTCAAAGAAATAATCACATTGTTGAAGGTAGCTTGAATATGCGCTTCACCCGCTGCGTCTACTTTGACGATTTTCTTCTTCTTTTGGTTTGCTTTTGCCATTTTTAATTTTATTTAGCTGCTTTCTTCTTGTTAGCAACAGTTTTTCTTCTACCTTTTCTGGTACGAGAGTTGTTTTTAGTTCGCTGACCTCTTAGGGGTAAACCTGAACGGTGACGAATTCCACGTGTACATCCGATATCCATTAAACGCTTAATGTTTAATTGAACCTCAGAACGTAACTGTCCTTCTGTTTTCACTTCACCGATTGAAGTACGAATTAAAGCGATCTGGTCATCTGACCATTCGTTTACTTTAACGCTTTCGTCGATCCCGTTAGCTACTAAGATTTTCTTAGCTGTGCTACGACCGATTCCGAAGATGTATGTCAAACCGATTACACCTCTCTTGTTTTTTGGTAGATCAATACCTGCAATACGTGCCATAATTAACCTTGTCTTTGTTTTAGTTTCGGATTCTTCTTGTTAATCACGTAAACTCTTCCTTTTCTCTTAACGATTTTGCAATCTGCAGTTCGTTTTTTTACTGAAGCTCTTACTTTCATATTCTGTTTATTTATCGAAGTTTCTTTCTTACAAGTTTTTACACTTACTTGTAGCGGAAAGAAATACGTCCTTTAGTTAAATCATATGGAGACATTTCTACTTTCACACGGTCACCTGGAAGAATCTTAATGTAAAACATTCTCATTTTCCCTGATATGTGCGCTGTAATAACGTGTCCGTTTTCTAATTCTACTCGAAACATTGCATTAGATAATGCTTCGATGATTGTTCCGTCAATTTCTATTGATGATTGCTTTGCCATAATTACATTCCTGAGGGTACTTGATCTCTTCGACCTCTAACGCGAGAACCTTCCATCAAACCATCCATGTGACGATTCAATAAGTAAGACTCAATTTGTTGAAGTGTGTCTAAAACAACACCGACCATAATTAATAATGATGTACCTCCGAAGAAATATTCAAAACCAGAAGATACTCCTGCTTGGAAAGCAATAGCTGGTAAAATAGCTATGAGTGCCAAAAACAAAGAACCTGGTAATGTAATTCTTGAAACTAAACCGTCAATGTATTCTCTTGTTTCTTCACCTGGGCGAACTCCCGGAATAAAACCACCAGAACTTTTAAGATCATCGGCCATTTTACGTGGACTAATCATAATAGCGGTGTAGAAATAAGTGAAAACAACAATCAATACTGCCAACACTGTGTTGTATAACCAACCATGTGCATCGAATAATGTACCATCTTGTCCGGCAAACATCATTAAAGGAATTGTCATTATAGCTTGAGCAAAGATAATTGGCATTACACCAGATGCATTTACTTTTAAAGGCAAATAACTTCTAGCGCCTTGTGCGTCAACATCTCTACCTCCTCCAACAACACGTTTAGCTGTATTAAGTGGAACTTTACGCACACCTTGCACGATTAGAATAACACCTAAAACAATTAACATGAAAACAAGTACTTCTAAAATAATCCACAACAATGAATCTTTTGCAGCTACTTCAGCGATAAAACTACTAGGAAGACGAGAAATAATTCCAACAGTAATCAATAACGAAACTCCGTTACCAATTCCTTTGTCAGTAATTTTTTCTCCAATCCAAACAGCAATCATTGAACCAGCAACCATGCTTAAAATTGCTGCAGCCCACCAAAGTGAAGTCTGATCAGTTTCAGATGGAAGTGCGCCAGGAATTCCTTGAGCGTATTGTTTGATGTAAGTTGGCGCTTGAGCAGCACAAATAACTACAGTAAGAATTCGGGTGTAATTGTTAATTCGTTTACGCCCAGATTCGCCTTCGTTTTGCATCTTTTGAACTGCAGGAACTGCCATACCAAGTAACTGCATAATAATTGATGCAGAGATGTAGGGCATAATTCCCAAAGACAAAATAGACACATTTGTGAATGCTCCACCTGAAATGTAGGATAAGATGGTTTCCAAGGCGTTTCCACCACTTTTAGCGTTATTGGAATGCTCCATAACTGCCTGAGCGCTAACACCTGGCACCATAATAAAAGATCCAATTCGGTAGATAAGAATTAGTAAAAGCGTCAATAATATGCGCTTTCTCAGTTCTTCTACTGACCAGATGTTTTTTAGATTTTGTATAAACCGTTTCATAAAAATGTCGGCAAAGTTAATTAGATTTCTGAAATAGATCCACCTTGAGCTTCAATTCCTGTTTTAGCAGTAGTTGAAAACTTGTGTGCAGAAATAGTAACTTTTGCTTTCAATTCTCCACGACCTAGTATTTTCACTAAATCATTTCTTGAAACTAAGCCATTATCACGTAACACTTCTAAAGTGATTTCAGTAATATTTTTACGGTCAACCAAAGATTGGATTGCATCCAAATTGATTGCTTTGTATTCTACACGGTTGATGTTTTTAAAACCGAATTTAGGCACACGTCTTTGCAACGGCATTTGCCCACCTTCGAAACCAACCTTTTTAGAATAACCAGAACGAGACTTCGCACCTTTGTGACCGCGAGTTGCGGTACCACCTCCACCTGAACCATGTCCGCGACCAATACGTTTGTCCGCTTTTACAGCACCATTTGCAGGTTTTAAATTATTTAAATTCATGGATTCTTCTTTTTTTAGTATTATTCAACAACTTTAACTAAATGCTCAACTTTCTTGATCATACCAAGAATTTGAGGAGTTGCTTCTTTTTCAATTACTTGGTTCAAGCGGCTAAAACCTAACGCTTGAATCGTCTTTTTTTGACGAGCTGGGCGCTTGATAGCACTGCGAACTTGTTGTATTTTTATCGTAGCCATATCTTTTTTTATTAACCGTTAAAAACTTTGTCCATTGAAATTCCACGTTGACGAGCAACCATAGAAGCATCGCGCATTGCTGCAAGAGCTACAATTGTTGCTTTAACAACATTGTGTGGATTTGAAGAACCTTGAGATTTAGCAAGTACGTTGTGAATTCCAACAGACTCAAGAACTGCGCGCATCGCACCACCTGCGATTACACCTGTACCATTTGTTGCTGGTTTCAAAAACACTTCTGCTCCACCGAATTTTCCTTTTTGAGCGTGAGGAACTGTACCGTGTAAAATTGGCACTTTGATTAGGTTCTTTTTCGCGTCATCGATACCTTTTGTAATCGCTTCCGTTACTTCTTTTGCTTTACCTAATCCGTGACCAACGATTCCGTTTTCATCCCCTACAACTACGATAGCTGAAAAACTAAATGTACGTCCACCTTTTGTAACTTTAGTTACACGGTTAACAGATACTAATTTGTCTTTAAGCTCTATATCAGAGGCTTTAACTCTATTTATTGTTTGTGCTGCCATGATGATTAAAATTTAAGTCCACCTTCTCTAGCTGAATCAGCTAATGATTTAACACGACCGTGGTACAAGTACCCATTACGATCAAAAACTACTGATTCAACGCCAGCTTTAACCGCTTTACCAGCGATTTCTTTTCCTACTAAAGCAGCTTGATCAGATTTATTTTTCTTCTCAGCTCCTTTGTTTTTGTAAGAAGAGGCTGCGACTAACGTTACTCCTTTTGTATCATCGATTAACTGAGCATAAATTTGCTTGTTTGAACGAAATACAGATAAGCGAGGAACTTGAGTAGTACCAGAAATTTTCTTTCTGATTCTTCTCTTAATTTTTGCTCTTCTATTTAATTTACTAAATGCCATAACTAATTAAGATTATTTTTTACCTGCAGATTTACCCGCTTTTCTTCTAATTTCTTCGCCTAAGAAGCGAATTCCTTTTCCTTTGTATGGTTCTGGTTTACGAAGAGAACGAATCTTGGCAGCGACTTGACCCAAAAGTTGTTTATCGTGAGACTCGATTGTTACAACCGGCGCCTTACCCTTTTGAGTGTCTGCAGTTACCTTAATTTCTTTCGGGACCTCGAGAACAATTGGGTGAGAATAACCTAAAGACAACTCGATCTGCTGACCATTTGTAGTTGCACGGTAACCTACACCAATTACTTCTAATTCCTTCTTGTACCCTTCGGAAACACCAACACACATGTTATTAAGTAAAGCACGGTATAAACCATGTTTTGCTCTGTGATCTGGCGCATCTGACGCGCGGGTAAAAGTGATTGTTGAACCTTCGATATTTACTTGAACACACTCATCAATTTCTTGAATCAATGTGCCTAATTTACCTTTAACGGTAACCAAAGTCCCATCCACTTTTACTTCAACTCCACTCGGGATTGTTACTGGGGATTTTCCTATCCTTGACATACTTTTTTTGAATTACGAATTACGAATTAAGAATGTTGAGAGTATTCTCTCTAAATTCTAACTTCTGCATTCTGCATTACTTACTTAATATACGTAGCAGAGAACTTCTCCACCAACGTTTTCTTTACGCGCTTCTTTATCAGTGATAACACCTTTAGAAGTCGAAATGATTGCTATTCCCAAACCATTCAATACACGTGGCATTGCATCAGCACCAGCATATTTACGTAAACCCGGACGTGAAGCACGATCGATTTTAGTAATTGCTGGAACTTTTGTTGAACTATTGTACTTCAAAGCAATTTTAATTATGCCTTGTTTGTCATCTTCTTCAAATTTGTAATTTGAGATATAACCTTGATCAAATAAGATCGCCGTCATTGCTTTTTTCACATTTGAAGCTGGAATTTCTACCATTTTCAATTGTGCACTGCTCGCGTTACGAATTCGCGTAAGATAATCTGCTATTGGATCTGTATACATTTTTATTTATACATTAAATTAATACTCGGTAGAGTTTCTGAGCGCACTCAGACTTTTACCAGCTTGCTTTTTTAACACCTGGGATTTTACCAGCCAAAGCCATTTCACGGAAAGTAACACGTGAAAGACCAAATTGACGCATATAACCTCTTGGTCGACCAGTTAAACCACAACGATTGTGTACACGAACTTTTGAAGAGTTCGCAGGCAATTTTTGTAGACCTTCCCAATCTCCAGCAGCTTTTAATTCAGCGCGTTTAGCGGCAAATTTAGCTACCATTTTTTCTCTTTTGCGCTCACGCGCTTTCATTGATTCCTTAGCCATCTTCTTATTTTTTTACGAATGGAAAACCGAATGCATCTAACAACGCTCTTCCTTCTTCGTCGTTTTCAGCAGATGTAACAAATGTGATATCCATTCCGAGTATTTTATTTACCTTGTCGATATCGATTTCAGGGAAAATGATGTGTTCTTTAACACCTAAATTAAAGTTTCCTCTTCCATCAAATCCTTTTGGATTAATTCCACGGAAATCTCGAGTTCGCGGTAAAGCAACAGAGATAAAACGATCTAAGAAGTCGTACATTTTGTTTCCACGTAACGTAACTTTAGTACCAATTGGCATTCCTTTACGTAATTTGAAATTCGAAACGTCTTTCTTAGAGTTTGTCGAAATTGCTCTTTGACCAGCGATACGCGAAACGTCTGCAACAGCGTGCTCAATGATTTTTTTATCTGCAACTGCATCACCCAAACCTTGGCTGATGACAATTTTTTGCAATTTAGGTACACGCATAACCGTTTTGTACCCAAATTTTTCAGTTAAAGCTGGAATGATTTCCTCTTTGTACTGATTTTTCAGTCTTGGTGAATAACTCATTCTTTGATCTCCTCTCCTGATTTTTTAGAATAACGAACTAATTTTCCTTTTGCATCAACTTTGCGACCGATACGAGAAGCTTGACCTTTCACAACAACCATAAGGTTTGAAATGTGAACAGTACTTTCTTTCTCGACAATGCCACCGTTAGGCTCTGAAGCGCTTGGTTTAGTGTGACGTTTTACAACGTTAACACCTTCAACTATTGCGCGTTCTTTCACTCTGTCAATTGTAAGGATTTTTCCTTCTTTGTCTCTAGACTCACCGCTTAATACCTTAACAGTGTCGCCTACTTTGATGTGTAATTTCTTTTGCATGACTTCACTAATTTTAAAGTACTTCGGGAGCAAGTGAAACAATTTTCATGTAATTGTTTTCACGTAACTCTCTTGCTACTGGTCCAAAAATACGGGTTCCTCTCATGTCCCCCGCCTGATTCAAGATAACGCAAGCGTTATCATCGAAACGAATGTAAGAACCGTCAGCTCTACGAACTTCTTTTCTTGTTCTTACTACTACTGCCTTGGCAACCGTACCTTTTTTAACGGCTCCAGAGGGCATTGCGCTCTTAACAGCTACCACGATTTTATCACCAATTGAGGCGTAGCGACGTTTTGTACCGCCTAAAACACGTATACATAACACCTCTTTTGCGCCTGAATTGTCGGCCACTGCAAGTCTTGATTCTTGTTGTATCATTGCGACTAATTATTTTGCTCTTTCAATAATTTCTACTAATCTCCAGTTCTTGTTTTTAGACAAGGGACGGGTCTCCATAATTTTAACAGTATCGCCAATATTGCAATCGTTGTTTTCATCGTGGGCCACAAATTTAGTAGTTTTTTTTACGAACTTACCATATTTCGGGTGTTTTACTTTTCTTTCTACCTTAACTACGATAGATTTCTGCATTTTATCGCTAGTAACAACCCCTACTCTTTCTTTTCTCAAATTACGCTTTTCCATATCTCGTTTGATTTAATAATCAAGCTTACGCTTGATTTTCGCGTTTTGTTAATTCAGTATTTAAACGTGCAATCGAACGACGAGCATGACGAATTTGAAGTGGATTCTCAAGTGGAGTCACATGATGTCCTAATTTCATTTTAGCCAAAGATTCCGTTGCTGTTGCTAAACGTTTCTTCAAATCTTCAACTGAAAGTTTTGTGATTTCTTGTTGTTTCATTGTTTCTATTATTTAGTTGGTACAACGTAATCGTTACGTACTATAAATTTACACTTAACCGGTAATTTCTGTGCAGCTAAACGGAGTGCTTCTTTCGCAATTTCATACGACACACCATCAGTTTCAAACATAATACGACCTGGTCTTACTACAGCCACCCAGTGACTTGGAGCACCTTTACCTTTACCCATACGAACCTCAGCTGGTTTGCTGGTAATTGGTTTGTCTGGGAAAATACGGATCCACACCTTACCTTCACGCTTCATGTAACGCGTTACTGCGATACGAGAAGCTTCAATCTGGCGTGATGTAATCCATCCTGGCTCCAATGTTTTGAGTCCGAATGAACCAAACGCAATGGTAGCGCCACGTTGTGCTTGGCCACGACTACGTCCTTTTTGGACTCTTCTAAATTTGGTTCTCTTTGGAGATAACATCTTTCGAAAATTTTAAAATGGATTAATTACTTTTTTTTGTTTCGGTTATTCGGGTTCCCACCTCTTCCTGCCGGACGACGATTTCCAGGAGCACCACCAGTGTTTGAACCACCTTTAGCACCTGTTGTTGCCATTCCTACATTTGGAGAAAGATCACGACGACCGTAAACTTCACCTTTACAGATCCATACCTTGATACCGATTAGACCGTAAGTAGTCAATGCCTCACCTACAGCATAGTCGATGTCAGCTCTGAACGTATGTAACGGAGTACGTCCATCTTTGTACATCTCTGAACGCGCCATTTCGGCACCGTTCAAACGACCTGAAATTTTTACCTTGATACCTTCTGCACCCATTCTCATGGTTGAAGCAATAGACATCTTGATAGCACGACGAAAAGAAATACGAGCTTCAATTTGACGAGCAATTCCATCAGCAACCAAGCGTGCATCCAATTCTGGACGTTTCACTTCGAAGATATTGATTTGAATTTCTTTTTTCGTCAATTTCTTTAACTCTTCTTTCAATTTTTCCACTTCTTGACCACCTTTACCGATAATCACACCCGGACGAGCCGTGTTGATTGTTACAGTAACGAGCTTGAGGGTTCGCTCGATGATGATTTTCGAAATGCTCGCTCGAGATAGACGGGCGCTCAAATACTTGCGAATTTGATCGTCCTCAACGATTTTGTCACGGTAGTTATTACCACCATACCAGTTAGAATCCCATCCGTGGATGAAACCTAATCTATTTCCAATTGGATTCGTCTTTTGTCCCATTTCCTAATTATTTAGAACCATCTACAACGATGGTCACGTGGTTTGATCTTTTACGAACTCGGTAAGCTCTACCTTGTGGAGCAGTTTGGATACGTTTTAACATACCCGCGCTACCTACTTCAATAGATTTCACCACTAATACTTCCTCTTCAATGCTTTTGCCTTCGTTTTTCGTTTCCCAGTTAGCAATTGCTGAACGCAATAACTTGGATAAACTTGTCGATGCATCTTTTGCATTGTGTTGCAATATGTTTAGAGCTTTATTAACTTCTAATCCCCTAACAAGATCTGCAACTAATCTCATCTTTCTTGGAGAAATAGGAGAATCATTCAACTTTGCAAAAGCAATTGACTTGTTTTCTTCCTTGATTTTATCAGCTCTTAATTTCTTTCTAGCGCCCATGTCACTTGAATATTATTAACTATCTTTTTTTATCTTTTTTGTTGGCACCATGACCACGGAAGTTACGCGTTGGAGAAAATTCACCCAATTTGTGTCCTACCATGTTCTCTGTTACAAACACAGGAATAAACTTATTCCCGTTGTGCACTGCGAACGTCAATCCAATAAAATCTGGAGAGATTGTACTTGCTCGTGACCAAGTTTTGATCACTGCTTTGCTTCCGCTTTCTTGTGCTACATCCACCTTTTTAGACAACTTGTAGTGTATAAAAGGGGGTTTTTTTAATGAACGACTCATACCTTATTTCTTTCTTCTTTCAATAATAAACTTCTGAGAATACTTCGTTTTAGAACGTGTCTTGTATCCTTTTGCTGGCATACCATTACGTGAGCGAGGGTGACCTCCGGAGCTGCGACCTTCACCACCACCCATTGGGTGATCGACAGGATTCATTACAACACCACGAACACGTGGACGACGTCCTAACCAACGAGAGCGACCTGCTTTACCAGAAACAACCAACGCATGCTCACCATTTGAAACGGCTCCAATTGTTGCTAAACAAGTAACTAAGATCATGCGCGTCTCGCCAGAAGGCAATTTGATAATCGCAAAGCGACCATCACGAGCGTTCAGTTGTGCATAAGTTCCAGCTCCACGAGCGATTGCTCCACCTTTTCCGGGGTGCAATTCGATGTTGTGAATTACTGTACCTAGCGGCACATCAGATAAAAAGAGTGTGTTTCCGACATTTGGAGTAGCTCCTTTTCCGGAAACAACCGTATCACCAACTTTTAATCCTTCTGGAGCGATGATGTATCTTTTTTCACCATCAGCATAGAATAAAAGCGCAATACGCGCAGTACGATTTGGATCGTACTCAATAGTTTTCACAGTAGCAGGAACACCATGTTTATCGCGTTTGAAATCGATAATACGGTACTTTTGCTTGTGTCCACCACCCATATAACGCATAGTCATTCGACCATCGTTATTTCGACCACCAGACTTCCCTATGCTTCCTGTAACGAGGCTCTTTTCAGGAACGTTCGTTGTAACATCAGCATAAGTTGTGTTGATTTTGTGTCTTTGCCCTGGAGTTGTAGGCTTGAATTTTTTAAGACCCATTTTCGGTTAAAACTTAAAAGTTATTAAATAAATCAATCGTTTCTCCTGTAGCTACAGTCACAATCGCTTTTTTACGAATACGTGAAGGAGCTTCAACGACACCTTTGTTAGTAAATTTAACAGAGGATTTACCGCCACCATAGATTTGTGTACGTACATCTGTGATATTCACACCGTACATTTTTTCGATAGCTTTTTTTATTTCCAATTTATTCGCCTTGCGATCTACTTCGAAAGTAAAACGGCCAGTTTCATTTCCAGCTGTTGCTTTCTCGGTAATAATTGGTTTTCTAATAATATTGATCATCACTATATTAGTTTAGAATCTTTTCGATTACTTCAATTGAACTTTCTGTTAGAACTACTTTTCTAGCATTCAATACATCATATGTATTAACTGAATCAGCACTAACAACTTTCACGCGTTTCAGATTGCGAGAAGACAAATAAACATTGTCATTTCCTGCACCTACAATCATCAACACCTTTTCATTTGTCAAGTTCAAACTTGCTAATACAGCTTTAAATTCAGCTGTTTTTGGTGTTGCAAGAGCCATATCCTCCAAAACAACTATTGATTCCATTTTTGCTTTATAAGCGAAAGCAGATTTACGTGCAAGACGTTTCAATTTGATGTTTAATTTGAAGGTATAGTTACGTGGACGCGGTCCGAAGATACGACCTCCACCTACACGAGTACCAGATTTAACACTACCTGCGCGTGCACCACCTGTTCCTTTTTGTTTTTTCAACTTTCGAGTTGAACCTGAAATTTCAGCGCGCTCTTTAGATTTGTGCGTTCCTTGGCGACGATTCGCTAAGTGTTGCTTTACATCTAAATAGATTGCATGATCATTTGGTTCGATTCCAAAGATTGTTTCCGACAAGGTTACTTTTTTGGAAGTAGCCTTTCCTTTGCTATCAATTACTTTAACTTCCATTATTTCGCGATTGTTACGGTTGAACCTTTAGGTCCTGGGATAGAACCTTTAACTACGATTATGTTTTTTTCAGACAAAACACGTAAAATCACTAGATTTTCTACTGTAACGCGTTTGTTCCCCATTTGACCCGCCATGCGCATTCCTTTGAATACACGTGCTGGATACGAACATGCTCCGATTGAACCCGGTGCACGTAAACGGTTGTGCTGACCATGTGTTGCTTGTCCAACACCACCAAAATTGTGACGTTTAACAACACCCTGGAAACCTTTCCCTTTTGATGTTCCTGCGATACCAACGTATTCACCTTCTTCAAAGATGTTTACATTTACCACATCTCCAAGATTGAGTCCATCAAAGCCTTTAAACTCAACCAATTTTGATTTTGGTGTAGTGTTTGCTTTTTTGAAGTGACCTTTCAAAGCAGATGGAGTGTTGCGCTCTTTGCGCTCTCCAAATCCTAATTGAATAGCCTCGTACCCATCTCGATCTTGCGTTTTAACTTGCGTTACTACACAAGGACCAGCTTCTATTACTGTGCATGGTGTTGCCTTACCCTCGACACTATAGATACTAGTCATTCCGATTTTTCTACCAATAATTCCCGGCATGCTTTCCTATTTATTAATTATTAATTATCAAAGCGAATTATTTCAGTTGGTTAACAATGCATTGCAAACCAACTGAAATTTTATCATACTTTAATTTCTACGTCTACCCCTGAAGGTAATTCTAATCTCATTAACGCATCAACAGTTTTAGATGAAGAACTGTAAATATCCAACAAACGTTTGTAAGAACACAATTCGAACTGCTCACGCGCTTTTTTGTTAACGTGTGGAGAACGCAATACTGTGTAAATACGTTTGTGCGTTGGAAGTGGAATTGGACCACTAACTACTGCTCCTGTTGCTTTAACCGTTTTAACGATTTTCTCAGCCGACTTGTCAACCAAGTTATGATCGTACGACTTTAATTTAATTCTAATTTTCTGGCTCATTACTCGTTTGTATTAAGCGGAAGTTTTTCCATTAATTTTTGCTACTACATCGTCAGCTACATTTCTTGGTGCCTCTGCAAAATGAGAGAATTCCATTGATGAGCTTGCTCGTCCTGAAGACATTGTACGCAACTGCGTTACATATCCAAACATTTCTGATAAAGGAACATCGCCTTTAACCACTTTTGATCCAGCACGATCATCCATTCCACGAATCATACCTCGACGACGGTTTAAGTCACCAACGATATCACCCATGTTTTCTTCTGGAGTAACCACTTCAATTTTCATGATTGGTTCCAACAATTGTGGACGACAGTTTTTCAACGCAGCACGGTAAGCCATTTTAGCTGCCAATTCGAATGACAATGAATCTGAATCGACTGCGTGGAATGAACCATCAATTAATTCTACTTTCATTGCTTCAATAGGGAAGCCTGCAAGAACACCATTTTTCATTGATTCTTTGAATCCTTTTTCAACAGAAGGAATAAATTCACGCGGAATGTTACCACCTTTAATTGAGTTAACGAATTCAAGACCTGTTTTTTCAGGATTGTCTTGTGGAGAAATTTTAACTAAAATATCAGCAAATTTACCACGACCCCCAGATTGTTTTTTGTACACTTCTCTATGTTCAATCGCTGCAGAAATGTTTTCACGATAAGAAACCTGAGGCGCACCTTGGTTTACTTCTACCTTGAACTCACGACGTAAACGGTCAACAATAATTTCTAAGTGTAACTCACCCATTCCTGAGATAATTGTTTGACCAGTTTCCTCGTCCGTATTTACACGGAATGTAGGATCTTCTTCAGACAATTTATTCAATCCATTCGATAAACGGTCAGCATCAGCCTGTGTTTTCGGTTCGATTGCTAAACCAATTACTGGTTCAGGGAAATTCATTGATTCTAAAACAATTGGATGACCTTCAGCACAAAGTGTATCACCTGTACGGATGTCTTTAAATCCAACTACTGCTCCAATATCACCTGCACCTAACTCATCAATTTGATTTTGTTTGTTTGCGTGCATTTGGAAAATACGAGAAATACGTTCTTTATTGTTTGAACGCGTATTGTATACGTAAGAACCTGCAGGTAAAACTCCAGAATACGCACGAATAAAACACAAACGACCAACAAAAGGATCTGTTGCAATTTTAAATGCTAAAGCAGAGAATGGCTCTTCATAAGATGGCTTACGAGTTACTTCTTCGTCTGTTTTAGGGTTAATTCCAACAATTCCTTCAACATCCATTGGAGATGGAAGAATTTCCATTACCATGTCTAACATTGCTTGAACACCTTTATTTTTAAAAGAAGAACCACACATCATTGGAACAACTTTTCCAGAGATTGTAGCTGCACGCAATGCATTTAAGATTTCTCTTTCAGTTAATGAATTTTCGTCTTCGAAGAATTTCTCCATCAAAGTTTCGTCAAATTCAGCAACAGCTTCAAGTAATTCACTTCTTAATTTTCTTGCTTCATCGATAATATCAGCTGGAATTTCCACTTCTTGGAAAGTCATACCCATATCTTCGTTCCAAACAATTCCTTTGAAGTTAATTAAGTCAACTACTCCTTTGAAATTGTCTTCGTCACCGATATTGATTTGCAATGGCAAAGCTTGAGATCCTAACATTTCTTTTACCTGGCGGCAAACATTAAGGAAATCTGCACCTTGACGGTCCATTTTGTTTACAAATCCAATACGTGGAACGTTGTAATTGTTCGCTAAGCGCCAGTTTGTTTCAGATTGTGGTTCAACACCATCAACAGCTGAAAACAAAAACACCAAACCATCTAAAACGCGCAATGAACGATTTACCTCTACGGTAAAGTCAACGTGTCCTGGAGTATCAATAATGTTGATGTGGTAATTGTCGCCTCTGTATTTCCAGTTAACTGTTGTAGCAGCAGAAGTAATGGTAATACCACGCTCTTGCTCTTGCTCCATCCAGTCCATTGTTGCACCACCATCATGTACCTCACCAATTTTGTGATTTACACCTGCATAGTACAAAATGCGCTCAGTTGTTGTTGTTTTCCCTGCATCAATGTGTGCAGCGATACCAATATTTCTTGTGAATTTAAGGTCTCTTGCCATTACTTAGAATCTAAAATGTGAGAACGCTTTATTCGCTTCAGCCATACGTAAAGTATCTTCTTTCTTTTTAAAAGCAGCACCTTCTTCTTTCGAAGCAGCGATGATTTCAGAAGCTAATTTACCAGCCATAGATTTTTCGTTTCTTTTACGCGAGTAACCAATTAACCATTTCATAGCTAATGATTGCTTACGTCCTTCACGAACAGGAGTTGGGATTTGGAATGTTGCTCCACCCACACGGCGAGAACGCACCTCCACAGATGGAGTTACATTGTCTAGTGCTTTTTTGAACACATCCAAACCGTCAGTATCTTCAATTTTCTTATCTACGATCTCTAAAGCATCGTAAAAGATTTTGAAAGCCAAATTTTTCTTTCCAGAGTACATTAAATTGTTGACGAATTTAGTTACAACAACCTCATTAAACTTTGGATCTGGGAGTATGGCTATTTTCTTCGCTTTTCTTCTTCTCATTTCTTAAAGTTTAATTATTTTTTCGCTTTTGGACGCTTAGTTCCATACTTCGAACGACGTTGTGAACGACCTTCAACACCAGCTGTATCTTCCGCACCCCGAACGATGTGGTAACGAACCCCTGGTAAATCTTTTACTCTACCACCTCTTACAAGCACTAAAGAGTGTTCTTGTAGATTGTGGCCTTCTCCTCCGATATAGGCATTTACTTCCTTACCATTGGTAAGACGAACACGCGCTACTTTACGCATCGCTGAATTCGGCTTTTTGGGCGTTGTTGTGTACACACGTACACATACTCCTTTGCGCTGTGGGCAAGAGTCTAAAGCTGCTGACTTTGACTTCTTTACAACCGCAGTCCTTCCCTTTCGCACTAACTGTTGAATAGTTGGCATACAGTACTCAAATTTTGTTTGTTAATAAATATAATCTTTCCTCAAAACGCACTTTGAGGGGTGCAAAGATACGAACTTATTCGTAGGATGCAAATGAAATGTGAAAAAAGTGCTGTTTTTGAACAATTTAGTGTTGATTATTTCAAAAATTAGAATAATCAACTCAAAATTTGAAATAAAAAGCCGAAAATGATTTTGTTGATTTTAAACAATTTGAATCGGAGTTATTTAAACCCGATAACACATCGCATTAATATTCATTCCAGCGCCAACAGATGCAAAAAGTATCACGTCGCCTTCGTTGATTTCAAAACCTTCAATTTCCTTGTTTTTAACCATAGCATATAAAGTTGGAATTGTTGCAACAGAACTATTTCCCAATTTATGAATATTCATGGGCATTAAATCGTTGGGGAATTCTGAAAGTCCATATAACTTGTATAATTCGCGGATAATTGCTTCGTCTAATTTTTCGTTTGCTTGATGAATAAATATTTTTTTTATGTCCGTAATCGTCAAGCCTGATTTATCAATACACTCTTTCATTGCTAATGGAACATGCTTAATTGCATATTCGTACACTTTTCTTCCCTTCATTTTAATGAAACGAATGCGCGGATCAGATTCTGGGTAATTTGATTTACCTAAATTCAAATAATCTAGCTCTTCCAGACAATGACTTTGCATACTAAAGGAAAGAACACCTGCCTCATTAACTGTTGACTCAATAATAACTGCTCCGGCACCATCAGCGAAAATCATACTATCACGATCGTTTTGATCTAAAACCCTACTTAAAGCTTCTGCACCTATTACCAAACATTTTTTAGCGACACCCGTTTGTAAAAAAGCGTGCGCTTGAATCATTCCTTGTAACCAACCAGGACAGCCAAATAATATATCGTAAGCAATACAATTTGGGTTTTTGATTCCTAATTTATGTTTCACTCGAGATGCAACTGCAGGAACGGCATCTGTTTGAATAGTATGCTTTACTACATCACCGAAATTATGGGCAACAATAATTTGATCAATTGTTTCGCGATCACAGTTTGCATCTGACAGCGCTTTTTCGGCAGCAAAAGCTGCCATGTCAGAACATTGCATATCTGCAGAAACATATCTTCGTTCTTGAATACCAGTTATAGATTCGAATTTTTGAGCAATAACTTCTGGAGCTAAATTAATTAGGTGCTGTTTTTCATCATAAAACTGATGCAGCATGAAATCTTTGTTTGTTTTTACTAATTCTGGAATATAACATCCAACGCCTGTAATTTTACTGTTCATCTTAAATATGTCATTTATTCTTACAGTAGCAATAGTGAGCCAAAAGTAGTTATTTAAAATGTCAAATAGATACAAAGCTCTGTCAATCTTAACTTAATTCGATATGGTATAGTTGAATCTACTAATTTTACAAAAAATGAAACAATTATTTATCATAGCACTTTTTTTGTTCACATCCATTCGTTTGCATGCGACTAGGAATGATGTTTCAAGTAGTGAATTATTGCTAGAGAAAGCCATTCATTCAAATATTACTGAAGAAGGTGTTGCTTATGCTGAAAAAGCGTTTCAAGAGGCCATCAAGCAAAATGATAAAAAAACTCAAATTCTCACACTGATAGAATTGAGTAAATTCTGCTTTATTCAGGTCGATTATCCAAAAGCAGAAGCTTATCTTACAGATGCTCTAGTGCTTTCAAAAAAAATCAAACAAAAAAACCTCCAAGTTTTAGTGACACTAGAAAGAGGGAAAAGTTTTCAATATCAAGGGAAATATGCCGAAGCTCTGAAATCCTTTACAGAAGCATTAGCTGGTGCGAAAAAAATTCACAACAAAGAAATTGAAACACGCGCTTATATATACTTGGCTGATTACTTCCGAAATTTAACTAAGACTAAGCAAGCACTTTGGTATATTAAAAAAGCAATGAGTAATGCTGCTAAGATAAAACTAGATCCCCGATTGAAAATCTCTCTTTATAATAGAGCCGCAGCAATTGATTTAGAATTCTTTGGCGCGAAAAAGACGGAAGAATATTCCCTTAAAGCCATTCAATTGAGCGAGGAAGGTAATTTTCTATCCTCAAAAGCCACCTCTTTGAATGAACTTGGTTTTTTCTATGAAAACATTGAGAGTTTCGATAAAGCGTTGAAGTTCTATAACTATGCAATGGAGATTTGGGAAAAAACTAAAAATAAACGTTCACTTGAAAATGTGATTGAAAATTGTGGCCGTGTTTATTTTAAAATAGGCAAGCCTGCTAAAAGCAATGAACTCTTAGGTCAAGCTGCTGAACTTGCCAAAATGAATAATTGGTATAGCAACCTGAGTTCAATCTATTACTTCATGATGAAAAATTCGAGAAGTTTGGGAAATGAAAATGAAGCAAACTTATACCGTGCAGAAAGCTTAGAAGCACAAATCAAAATGTATCAGCAAGAGAACGAAAAAGTTTTAAAAGAATTGACTTTAAAATATGAAACAGATAAGAAGGAAGTTTTACTTAAAAAACAAACTACAGAAATTCAATTGACAAAAGAAAAAGTAAAGGCTGAGCAAAGAAACTCACGCTTGATTTTTTATGGTCTAATTGCGCTTTTAATTCTTTTGGGAATCGTTTTTTTTGTTGCAATTCAACGTTCGCGACTCAATAAAGAATTGAAGATTAAAAACGAAGAAGTAATTGTTTCCAATAAAAAACTGGAAGTTCAACTGAATCGTTCGGAAGTTTTATTGCAAGAAGTTCATCACCGTGTAAAAAACAATTTGCAATTCATTTCATCTATTTTTGAATTAGAAATTGATTCGAATAAAAAATTAAACAAAACGGAATCACTTGAAGACATGTCGCGCAGAATTGTTGCGATGTCTTTGGTTCACGAATTATTGTATAGTCAAGACAACTTAGAAAAAGTACCTGTAAAAAAATACATTGCAGAACTCGTTATGTCGCTTCAGGAAATGATTCAATCGAAGAAAATGAATGTGCAACTTACGTTTGATTCTGATGAAACAGAAGTGGATGTAAAAGAATGTATCGCACTTGGAATGATTCTATCTGAACTGGTTTCGAACTCCGTGAAACACGCATTCAAAACTACCAAGAAACCACTCGTTGAAATTCTATTGAAATACAATCCGAAAGAAAATAATCTGCATTTGAAAGTGCTAGACAATGGTTCTGGATACAAAGAAAATGAGCTCTCGAAAAAAGGGATGGGTTCACGATTGATAAAAATATTTGCCAAACAACTAAATGGTAAATTCTCGATTCAAGCTGAAAAACACTTTTTATTTTCTTTCACCTTTTCTCCAAGCAAATGATTAAAAATTCGAAACTCTTAATAGTAGACGACGAAGGTGTAATTGCCGAACATTTAAAAGTGATTTTGGAATCAATGGACTTTACCAATATTTTTATTTGCAACGACAAAGAAAGTACACTGGAGTATTTAGAAAACCACAACCCCGATTTGGTTTTATTGGATATTCGAATGAAACATGAATTAGATGGAATCGAAATTGCACAATTCATTATCAATGAGCGCACGTTTCCTTTTATTTTCATAACTGCGCATTCGGATTCAGAAATCGTGCAAAAGGCCTTGGCAACGAAACCAGCAGCGTATATTACAAAACCTTTCAAAAAAGTGGATGTCTTGACTGCAATCGAAATTGCCTTAGTAAATAAACTGGAAAATGAAAGCTCTGCTTATTTGATTTTCAAAGATGGATACGACGATGTGCGTATTTTATTCGACTCAATTATTTATGTGGAAAGTGAAGGGAACTACATCGATATCATTACGGATTCTAAAAGATTTACACTTCGAAAGTCACTTTTGTGGTTTGAGGAGAACTCATCCAAAGAACAGTTTGTACGCATTCACCGCTCTTACTTGATAAACAGAAATAAAATTCTCAAACTAAGTAGTTTGGAGGTGACCCTTTCTTCGATTTCTCTTCCTGTTTCACGTAAATACTTGAATGATTTACGTACAACTACTTTTGTGAAATAACTATAAATCTATTGTTTGATTTGCATGATTCATGTCAAACAAATACAAAGTTGGGTAGTTTAGATTCAATTTAAGTTTCGTCTTTTTCAAGCCTCTATTTTAGCTAAATATTTAACTAAAATAAAGAAAATGAAAAAACTATTATTCACTCTCGGAGTGATTTTTCTAACAACTGTTGTTATTGCACAGCCAACTTATCAGTGGTCTAAATCGATGGGAGCAGCAGTCAGTGCTGAAACTGGAAGTTCCGTCGCGGTTGATGCTGCAGGAAATGTCTACAATTGTGGCTTTTTCTTTAATACGGTAGATTTTGATCCAGGAGTTGGAACTGCAAACCTAACTTCCGCTGGATTAGATGATATTTACATCACGAAATTTGATGCTGCAGGAAATTTTCAATGGGCGCAACGATTTGGTTCTACAGGAACAGATTATGGACGATCTGTTACAGTTGATGCCTCAGGAAATGTATATTTAACTGGAAGTGTTGTTGGAACTGTAGATTTTGATTCAGGAGTAGGTGTAAGTAATGTAACAGGAGCAGCTGGTGGAATTCCATACATTCTTAAACTAGATGGAACGGGAATTTTTCAATGGGTGCAAAGTACAGGAACAGCTACAGGTGGAGCTGGTTACAGTATCAAAATCGCTCCTAGTGGATCTGTTTATGTAGGCGGAATTTATTCTGGAAATATTGATTTTGACCCAACTGCTGGTACAAATAATTATACTGCCACTGGTGGGCCAGATGGTTTTATCCTGAAATTGGATGCAACTGGTGCTTATGTATGGGGAAAAGGTTTTGTAGGTTCTTCTGCTGATT
Source organism: Crocinitomicaceae bacterium (assembly GCA_031409255.1). Lineage (GTDB taxonomy): Bacteria > Bacteroidota > Bacteroidia > Flavobacteriales_D > Crocinitomicaceae > Fluviicola. The sequence goes on along the minus strand of JANNWW010000145.1, from coordinate 2,015 downwards.
ATCTTCAAAGTATTGCTATTGATGCTTCAGAAAATATTTATGCTAGTGGAGATTTTATAGGAACAGTTGATTTTGACCCAAACGCTGGAACACAAAATTTAACTTCTGCTGGTTCTGATGATGGTTTTATCCTAAAACTAACTTCTGCTGGAAATTATGTTTGGGCAAGAAAGGTTGGTTCAACTGGAGGTGATTTTGCTTACAGTTTAGCTGTAAATCTTTCAGGTAACGTATTTGTTACTGGATATTTCAGTGGTACAGTTGATTTTGATCCTGGAGCTGGCACATCCAATTTGGTATCTGTGGGAGCAGAAGATGCTTTCATTTTGACTTTAGATACGGATGGTTTATTTCTTGCTGCCAATAAAATTGGTGGAACTTCTAGTGAAACAGGTAATTCAATTGCCTTAGATGCAAGTGGGAACATATATGTTGGAGGAACATTTAGTGGAACAACAGATTTTGATCCAAGTGCTGGAACAAGTAACTTAACCTCTAATGGTTCTGATGATCTTTTCATTGCGAAATATAATAGTTCTTATGTGTTGCAATCTGCTCAAAAATTTGGAAGTACTGGTGGTGAGTCGTTTTACGAACTTGCGTTAAGTTCTGATTTAAGTATTCATGCAACAGGTTATTTTGTAAATACTGTCGATTTTGATCCAGGAGCTGGAACAGTAAATCTAATTTCTAATGGCAGTCGAGATGCTTTTGTTTTGAAATTAAGTCAAAGCATACCTTTACCAACTGATTTCGGTGTAACTGCTTCTCCTTCTTCTATTTGTACAGGGTCGAATTCTACAGTAACAGTCGCTTCATCACAAATTGGAGTACAATATACATTAAGAAATGATGCTACAAATGCTATTATTTCAGGACCAATTGCTGGAACAGGTTCTTCAATTAATTTTAATACTGGTGCTTTAACCACAACAACGACATACAATGTTCTTGCAGAAACAATTGGAAGTTCAGGAGCAATGTTATTTGAAGAAACAGCTAGTTCTTATTCTACTGTCACAGGTTTTCCACTAAATGTAGCAACTACAACTGGTGGATTCGATTTTTCACTTGAATTTTGGTTAAAATTTAACGATAATCTAGGTGTAAATCAAACAGCAATAGAAATTTTAGGACATGTCAATACAAATACATTTCTCGAAGTTTCAGATAATGGGGTTATTTACTATCGATTAAATGGAACAAATACTGCAAGAGCTATTGCAGGTTCTTATCCTATGGATGGATTATTTCACCACGTTGCTTTAGTATACGATCCGAGTTTAGCTTCTGGATCTAGAAATATAATCTACATTGATGGAGTAGCGGCTACACTTGATTTAAACGTTGACATTACGGCTGCATTTCCAACAAGCACAGGGTTTTTAATTGGAAGAATTGGAACAACCCCTGATTATACTTTAGATGGGGTAATTGATGAATTAAGAATGTGGAGTGATGCGCGCACTAGCGCTGAGATTTTAGCAAATAAAAATGGTGTTTTAGTTGGAAACGAGGCTGGCTTAGTTGCTTATTACAACTATGAAGCTGGTTCTGGAACTGCTGCGAATGACATTACTGGTAATGGTTATAATTCGACATTAATAAATACAACAAATGCAAATTGGGTTTCACGTTCAGGAGTAGTAATAAATAGTCTTGTAATGTCTGTCACACCAACTGTAACGGTAAGTTCTTTTCCTGCAACACCAACTATTACAGCTGGTGGACCAACAACTTTTTGTGCAGGTGGTTCAGTTACTTTGATTTCGTCTGTTGGAACCTCATACTTATGGTCTAACGGAGCAACAACTGCTGCAATTTCGCCAACTCTTGCTGGAACTTATTCTGTTCAAGTTACGAATGCTGCGGGTTGTCAATCTCCTGCAAGTGCTGGAACGGTTGTTACTGTTAATGCTTTACCTGCAACACCAACAATTACTGCGGGTGGTTCAACAACTTTCTGTGCAGGTGGTTCAGTTACTTTGACTTCTTCTACGGGAACTTCTTACTTA
>JANNWW010000144.1:0-17592 GCA_031409255.1 Crocinitomicaceae bacterium | reverse complement strand
GAAATTCCGCTAACTAAAAACCAATTTGTGCCCTCTTTTTTAACTTCTTTTTTTATTGAAACAATGTCTGTTGAACCCCCTGATTTAATTCCATTATTTGGTAATTGTTTTACAAGAACCGACTGAAACGCCTTGTCTGCTTTAACATTTAGCGAATATTTCTGACCTTTAACTGTTACATACTTTTCCTTTATTGGGTCGAAATACGAAAAACTTGGTTCTAAGAAATCTATTTGACCTGCTTTTGTTACCTGAACGTTAAAAATATAGGTAACCATTCCAACAGCACCTTCTTCCGTAAAATTTACATCTTCTTTCCGTTCCGGATCGCCATATATGACACAACCAGCAGGCAAATTTAGAGTCGGTGCCGTTGTATTGTGAATGTTTCCAACACCTGAAACGGTAACTTCAATACTGAAAACTTCACCTTGTTTCAAGGTAGATAGTGCAACTTCTTTCTGCGAGATGGAGTAAGTTCCAACCGCATCTATAAAATCTTTTGGGGCTCCGGTTGGCAAAGGTTTCACATTTATAGTAATCGAAGAAGATGTAAAACGTACTTTTTTTGAAAACAGTCTGCCCTCACATTCCAAGACCATTTCATATGGCTTAATTTTTACTTTTCCTGTTGCAACTGGAATGAATAATTTTTTTCCGTAGTCAAAAGTTAAAGCATCTTTTCCGTTCACTTTTGTTTGTTCTACCTCTTGTCGACCATTTTGAAACACGTGTTCCTCCATACTTTTATCTGCCATGAACGGATCATAGGATTCTAAAAAATTGACATTTATATACGAGAAAATACGTGCTTTTAATAAAACTGGTTCGCCTTCGTAAACAGAATTCTTAGAGGCTTGAATAATTCCGAAAACAGGGTCTGAAGATTTAACTTTCAAATCGTCTTCAGCAAAACTATTGTTCACCTTAACTGTAATTTTATTCGATTTATAGATTTTGTTTCGAAAGGTTAAAAAGGCACAAAAAGTAAAAGTTCCTTCTTTTGTGAATTGTCCAGATTGCTGCGTATATGAATAAGTAGAGAGTTTTCCAGAAGGGTCCATTCGCTGATCAACTCCGTGCATTACGCTGTAATCTGCTTCGAAACTAACTGGGAAATCGATTTTTACATTTCCTTCAACATTTGTGGTTACTGTAAACGAAACCGTGTTTTTACTAGCAACTTCTTTTTTGCTCACAGTTAATGAAACGGCAGGTCTTTGTGCATGACTTTCGCCAACTGCACAACATCCTAACAAGATTAGAATTGATTTACCAATTTTTCTTAGCCGTCCCACTTCCTTTTCCTTTTGATCCTTCAATTCTTCTTTTAGTTCCCATCTCTTGACGGGTTAATTCGTCTAATTTACGCTCCGCTTGCTTGTCGCCTAGCTTTCCTTTTCCAGACTTATCTTGATCTTGTTTGCCGTTTTGGTTTTTTTGATCACCTGGTTTATCTTTGCCTTTGTTCTTCTGTTGCTGACCTTGCCCTTTGTTTTGTTCGTTTCCTTCTTTTGGATCTTCTTTGCCCTGATCTTGTTTTTTCTGTTTCTGTTTATTTTGCTCCTCTTCTTGTTTCTTTTTTGCCCTTTTCGCTTCAACCAATTGTTGTCGCGCCTTTTCGTTATTCGGATTTTGCCGTAACGCCTCCTTAAAATTATCAACAGCCCCTGTAAAATCTTTTTGCTTCATTTTTGCTGAACCTGAGTTCGTTAAAACAGAAGATTTTTGTTTCGGATTCTTCGCACTACTTGCAGCTTTGTCGTAATTTTTTGCTGATTTCTCAAATTCATCTGCACGGTATTCGGCTTGTGCCATTTCCTGCGACAAATCTACATCATTTGGTTTTAACTTGTCGGCAGATTTATAATACTTTAACGCTTCTTTGAATTTTCCTTGGTTATAAAATTTACGTGCAACATTCAACGAATCTTTCCATTCATTCTGAGAAGTTACAGAAAACGAAAAGCAAAAAAGAGCAATTAATAACTGAAATACTTTCATTTCGTTTCCATTTTTTCAGTGAATAAATAGGGTAAAAACAAATACCCAATAAAAAGTATAATTGCAATTAAAAGCGGAATTTGATAGTAGTTTTTGTCTACATTGAATTCTATCGATTTTACCGTTTTGTTCTTCGTATTGGTAAACGTTCTTGCAACACTAGTCATATCGGGAAATGCACTTGAAGAGACAAGTAATTCTGCTCCAGATTGTGAGGCCATTCTTTTTAATGCGCTTTTATCTAACTTCGAAATAACCGGCTGTCCATTTTCGCGAATCAATTCGTTCGAATCGTCAAGCGGATCTTTAGGAACCACTCCGCCTGCACTTGTCCCCAAACCTAAATAACAAATTTGAACCTTCTTCTCTTTTAGAATCTGGGTTTGTTCTTGCCACAATTGTTCGTGGTCTTCTCCATCTGTAATCACTAAAAGTGCGCGGCCAGATTCTTCGTCCTTGAACTGGTCTTGTGCAACCTCCAAAGCTCGACCAATATTTGTTCCCTGATCCGAAATCATTCCTGTTTCAATATCTGGAACGAAAAGTTTTGCCGCTCCATAATCTAAAGTAAGCGGAAGTTGCGTATAGGCATCGTTTGCAAAAACAACAACCGCTATGCGTTCGCCCGCCATTTGATTCATAAGCTGAGAAATTGCTTGTTTTGCTGCAGTTAAACGAGATGTTTTTCCAGCCATATCTTCCGTATTCATAGAATTCGAAATATCGAGGCAAATGACCAAATCTAAAATACGTTTCGAACCTTTCACTTTTTTAGAACCAGCAACTGGCTGAGCAAGAGCTACAACTAAGAAAAACAAAGTTAAGCGAAGTAAAATGAAATGTAAAAACACTTTCGTAAACGAAAAAGTAACCCACAAAATACGCGTTGCTCCATAACCCGAATAGGCAGCATAGATTTTTTGTTTGTGGTTCCATTGCAACAAATTCGCTCCTATGAAAAGAGGAATTGCTAGCCATAACCACAAATATTCGGGGTGCAAAAAACTCAAACTCTGACTGGTTCGAATAAAGAAAAACCAAACCAAGAAAGTGAGCAACCAAAGTGCCAATTCTGTAACGATGACAGCTTGCAATAAACGGTGATATGTAGCGTGCTTTTTAGTCATCTAATTTGAATTTCCAGCGTTGAACAAACAATGCTCCGAGTATAAAAAGAATTGACCAAAAGATGAAAGGAAAAATCAAAACAGGCGGATCTACACTCATGTGGCTGTCTTCCATTTTTCTGCGTTCCATGCGGTTTATTTCTGCATAAATAGCTTCTAATGCTGAATTGTCTGTTGCACGAAAATATTTCCCATCTGTCATTCGTGCAATTTCTTTCAGCGTTCGCTCATCAATTTCAACTGGCAAGTTTTCATACACAATTCCGAATGGAGTTTGAATAGGCGTGGAAGCCATTCCATTTGAACCAACGCCGATTGTATAAACTGTACAGTTTTTTGCTTGCGCTAATTGCGCAGCTTCGATTGGTTCAATGGTTCCGGAATTGTTGCTCCCATCTGTCAATAGAATTATTACTTTCGATTTCAAGCTATCGCTGCGTAAACGAGTTACAGCCAAGCCCAAGCCATTTCCAATTGCTGTTCCGGGTTCTAAATTTCCGGGTTGAATTTGACCGATTTGTTCATCTAGTAATTTATAATCAAGTGTTGCGGGAACTGCTGTATAGGCTTCGCCTTCGTAAACGACAAGACCAATTCGGTCGCCTTTTCGTTGTTTCACGAATTTCTGAGCCACAGATTTTGCTGCTTCCAATCTGTTTGGTTCAAAATCTTGAGCGAGCATGGAACCCGAAGCATCAATGGAAAGCACAATGTCGATTCCGTTTTTGTAATCAATGTGTGGTGGATCAATGTTTACGTTGTAAGGTTCAGCCAAAGTACAAATTAGCAAGCCCAAGGCAAGTGAATAAAGCAAATGAATTCCCAAGCGGAAATACCGTACTTTTCCAACTTCCATTAGCTTTTGATCAGCACTTTCACCCGCATATTTCAACTGCCCCAAACCGTTTTTTTGAATCCATTCCAAAAACAGAAAAATCAGAGGAACAAGCAACAATCCCGACAACCAAAAAGGAGAGTAGAATGAATATTCCCAAATTAATATATTGAAATAACTACCCATTTATTGTTTCAATTGGACTTAGTTCAACAATTAATTCTTCCAAACGCTTCAAGCCGATGAGCATAAGTTCGTCGCGCGAAGTAGATTTGGCAAATTTCACCATATCGGCTTCATTTAACAAGTTTTGAATACGAATAACAACATGTGAATCGATTCCTTTTTTATTCAACAAAAGCAAGGTCTCTTTTGTGGTTTTACTTGTGAGGTTGAGTTCGTAAATATCTGTCAAAAAACGTTTCAACAAATAGGTAAATTCCAAATAATGTTTCTCGGTTTTTTGTTTGTTCCAATATTCATTTTTCCGAAGTGAAACAACTTCCTCTAAATAGCGTTGTTTAAGTGACTTGTTTTCAATTTTCTTTAAGCGTTTGCGCTTGTTCCAGAAATAAATAATGAAACAAAAAGAAACAACTCCCAATATTGCCCACCACCATTTTTTAATAAAAAGCAGAAAAGGGTTTTCGTATTCTGGAGCTACTTTTAATTCGTCAATGTCGAGGTTAATTTTCTTCTTTACAAAACCAACTTTTAAAATTGCCGCCTGAACGCTAAGCGAAGAATCTTTTGTAGTGAGTTGAATTTCGGGGAATTTGTAATACGCAGAATCCCACGCAATCAATTCATATTCAGCCTTCCATCTGTATTTTTTTCCATTTTTAATCAACGTATCTTTGAACCTCAAAACTTCTAAAACTCCGTCTATTCTCCATAGATTTTCATTTGATTGTTTCCATTCCACTTCAATTTCACCAGTTTGCGGCTCAAATTTTAAATTCTTCGGAGCATCTTCTAAAATAACTATCAATTTGGCATGATCGCCAATTCTTACTGGGTTTTCCTCCCAATATGCACGCAAACTTTGTCCGTAAGCAGAAGCCGTTACCAAAGCAAAAAAAAGCAAAAAATGTTTCATTTGTGCTTTTTGAATAAAGTAAATAATGCTTGGTGAATGGGTTCTCCAACTGTCACAAAACACGCATCAATGTTCAATTGTCGAAATAATTCTTCATTTCTACGAACGTGATCTACTTGTTTATTTTTATAATTTTCCTGAATTTTCTTATCGGAAGAATCTATCCAAGTTGTTGTTCCGTCTTCGCTGTTTACCCAACGAACAAAACCCAAATTCGGCAATTCAGATTCGGCAGGATCGGTAATGTGCAAGGCAACCACGTCGTGTTTACCGTTCGTTGCGCCCAAACCATCTTTAATTGCAGGTAAATCTGTAAAATCACTCATTATAAAACAAATACTGCGTTGTTTCATTAACGTTCGGGCTTGTTTTAATCCTTCTGTTAGGTTTGTTTTGAGCGATTTGGGTTTAAAATCTATTAGTTTTCGAATCAAGAAATGAACATGTCCGTAACCTTTTTTGGGTGGCACATAATATTCTACTTGATCTGAAACGAAAAGTGCTCCCATGCGGTCGTTTTTCTTCGCGGCTGAAAAACCGAGTGTTGCGAGTGCTTCAACGGCTGTAGATAATTTAGAATCTTCTCCCCGACCGAAATACATCGAACCCGAAACATCAATAATTAACATCAAGGTTAATTCGCGTTCTTCTTCGAAAACTTTCACATATGGTTCACGAAAACGAGCGGTAACGTTCCAATCTATGGTGCGCACATCGTCGCCAATTTGGTAATTCCGAACTTCACTAAACGACATACCTCTACCCTTGAATGCACTTTGGTATTGCCCCGAAAAGACGTGTTCTGTCATTCCGCGCATTTGCAGTTCAATGGTGCGTACTTTCTTCAGTAAACGTTCGCGGTCCATCTTAATTATGGTACAACTACGCGTTGAATAATTAATTCAATCAGTTGATCTGTTTTCACGTTTTCGGCTTCTGCTTCGTAGTTCAAACCAATTCTATGGCGTAAAACATCGAAAGCTACAGCACGCACATCTTCAGGAATAACGAAAGCACGTTGTTCCAAAAATGCATTTGCTTTCGCTGCAAGCGCTAAATTGATGGATGCACGAGGTGAACCACCGAACGATAAATATTTCGCTACTTGTGGAATTCCTGCATTAGCTGGATTACGCGTTGCATCAACAATATCAACAATATATCGTTCAATTTTTTCATCCAAATAAATTCCGCGAACCAATTTCTTTGCACTTAAAATATCTTCAATTGAAACAGTTTCTTGAGCTTTTGAAAGTCCTTCAGCACGCACATTTGTGCGCAAAATCAATTGTTCTTCCGCTTTTGATGGGTAACCAAGCGTTACTTTCATCATAAATCGATCTACTTGAGCTTCTGGCAAAGGGTATGTTCCTTCTTGTTCTATCGGGTTTTGCGTTGCCAATACTAAAAACGGTTTTGGCAAGAGGTGTGTTTCATCTCCGATTGTTACCTGACGTTCTTGCATTGCTTCCAACAAAGCTGCTTGAACTTTAGCTGGCGCACGATTTATTTCATCTGCCAAAACAAAATTGGCAAATATTGGTCCTTTTTTCACAGCAAATTGTTCCGATTTTTGCTGGTAAATCATGGTTCCAGTAACATCGGCCGGCAATAAGTCGGGTGTAAATTGAATACGTGAAAACTTGGCAGCAATTGCATCAGAAAGTGTTCTAATTGCGAGAGTTTTTGCTAGTCCCGGAACTCCTTCGAGGAGAATATGTCCGTCGGCAAGCACGCCAATTAAAAGTGCTTTCACCATTTTGTCTTGTCCAACAATTACTTTTCCAATTTCTTGACGAAGTAATTCAAATTTAATTCCGACAGATTTAATGTCGTTTGCTAAAAGTTGTATTTGTTCCGAGGGTGTTAAACCGTTTTGCTCCATAATTTTGCGCTGAATCGACAAAAATGAAAAGAATCTGATAGAATTCGTTTATTTTGCTGTTAATTAATGTTAACATTGCAGTGTAAGACAGAGAATGAAAGAGCGCAAATGTTTAGAATGTAGCAGTAAATTGTTGGGACGAAAAGACCAAAAATTCTGCAATGATTATTGTCGCAATACGCACAACAACCGCCTGAATGAAGACGCAACCAACTACATGCGCCGAATAAACGGAATTTTACGCAAAAACCGACGGATTTTAGAAAGCTTAAACCCGAACGGAAAACGCACAGTTGATGCAATTACCTTAGCCGAGGAAGGATTTAATTTTCATTACTTCACCAATATTTACAAAACGCAAAAAGGAATTGTTTACTATTTCTGTTACGATCAGGGTTTTGCGAAAGTGGAAGGCGAACAATATGTGTTGGTGCACAAGCAAGATTATGTGAAGTGATTTAAAAAGCTGTTTTTTTAATTAAACACACTCACATTTCCATGAAATGATGACCACTCATTCCTCGTGTTTTCAGCTTCAATTAAATAAAAATAAACTCCTTCCAATACTTTTTCTCCATTTGATTTACCATCCCACAATGGAACCTCATCCCACAACTGTTGGTTTGTTGGCGTAACTGTAAGAGAAGATAAATGTATGGTTTCACCCCACCGATTTACAATTCGACATTGAATATTTATCATGTTTTTCACTTTTACAGAAAAAACATCATTCGTATAATCAGAATTTAGAGTAATAACATTTGGAATTATTATTTCCGATTCACAATTAGCAAGTTCAACATTTATTATATCATCAAAAACACCACAAATATTTGAGGCTTGCAAAGAATAAGTTCCGGGTTCAGTAATAACAAGATTTGCAGTTGTATCTCCAGTACTCCATAAGTAATCAGTTGAAATATATTCTGTTGCTGTGTAAGAAAAACTTTCACCCAAGCACATTTCAATTTGATTGTCAAAAACATCTGTGTTTTCACCAATAATTGTCACACATTTTTTAATAATATGAGGAATACCATTCGTATAAATAGTACAAATAACTTCTGATGTTCCAGAATTAGAAAATTGAACTGATGGGGTAAGATTAGTTGATGTTTGATTTAAATCTGGAAACTCCCAAAAAACACTGTCAATACCATTTGTATTAGTCAATTGAAAATTAAAAGTGTCAGATAAACAATAACCATCATATTTAAAATCTAAACTGTCTTCAAAGATTAAAAAATGAGGTAAGTTTGGTAAGGCAATTGAAATTGTTGAATAAAAAAAAGGATAGACAATATCTATAAAATTAGTATCCAAACTACAAGTAGTTTGAAAACCATTGGGATTTGAAATTTCAAACATTCTAAATTGATGATTACCTATTATCAACCAATCATTATCAAAATATTCGTAAAATTGAAAGTTTCCACTTGAATAAAATTCATTCACAGAACGTTGAAAGCCATATATTTTGCCGTTTTTTGCCAATTGCAGTTGAGTACCATTTGGTTTTTGAAGAGAGAAAACAATTCCTGTACTTACTTCAATTTGTTTTTCATTCACATATATAAACTGACTATTTGGCGACCATTCCAAACCATACCCATTTTCTAACTGTACATTAATTTTTTTATTCAAAGAAACCTTTCCTGTAGATGCATCAAAATCAAAAACATATACTGCTTTTTCTGCTGCATAAGCTAATTTTGTACCTTCAATATTAAATTTCATTTGCCCTAATAATGGTGGAGCAAAATCAAAAAAAGATTGAACTGGGAAGTTCCTTACACCCGTATCATCTATTAAAAAACTTTGAAACACACATTTATTAAAAGTCATAGCACCATCATAAATGTCAATTTTTTTATCATATTTTATAACTACTAGCCAATAATAATTCCCATTGCAATGTTTTGTAATTACCATTTTTTCAGATAGAGTGTCAATTGAAATAATGTTTTGTTTTGATATTACCCCTCCGATTCCGCTATTTAAACTCTTATCAATAATTGAATAAGTTAAGTATGAATGACCTAATAAAGTATATGGTCGATCATTAGTGAATTCATAATAAAGGGAATCTGAATTTAGAAAGGGGATGATTAAACTACCTTGGGTTGTTGAAACAACAGAGCTCCCTGAATTAATCGTTAAATTTAATCCATTCTGTAATATCAAATCGTTACTTCCTAAAATAGAATCTCCATTTGTATAAAATAAAAGATTGCCATTTTTATCTGAAATAGTCGATGAACTTTCAAAAGTTTCAAAGTTTGCGGAGTATGAAAAAACTGGAGGTTCTGAATTAAAATCTAATAAGCCATTTTTATGAAGTACCCAGTTATTTGTTCTGTTTTGAGAAAAATAGTAACTACTACTTAAAACCAAAAAAAAGAAGAATGTCAATTTAATTTTTTTCATAGTTACTATTCTCATAATTCAATTATTGTACTAAAATTACAGAAGCCCCCCAACCAAAAGGCATAGTTTGTTGGCAATTTCCAAAAACACTCCAATCAATACAATCTGTTGTTGCTGCACCATATGGAATCGGAGATAAAACAAAATTAGTTTGACCACAATATTTTACCCATAATTGAAATACATAAGCACCATCTTGTACAACTGTACCTGAATTATCTTTCCCGTCCCAATAAATATCACCTTGACGAAGGTAATCATTTGGCGCTCTTCCTACGTCTGATTTAGTTACTGTTCTAAAATTAACACCCCATCTGTTCCAAATTCTTAGTTGAAAATCTATTATTCCATATGCTGGCCCTTCTCCAACATTTTGTGGTGCCATTGGACCATATTCAAAAATTCTGAAAACATTATTTACAGATCCCCCATCTGGTGTGAAAGCATTTCCACAAATTAAATTGGTTCCTTGTGGACGTTCGTAAATATTCATTGATTGCGTTTCAGTTAGGTTGACACATGAATTAGCCAATCGAACTTCAAGAATACCATCTTGGTTTGGTGCAGTAATTGTTTCACCAAATTCTAAATACTGCCAAGGCGTTCCAATAGGAAGAGCTGGTTTAAAATACCACTGTAATAAATTATTTTCTGGAACTCCAAACTGATTAAAGAATACTTGAGAATTAGTTGAACAATTGTTATATAATAATGATGCCTTTACTTTAGATGTTAACTCACACAACTTGTATGTTTGAGTTAATGAAATCGTATAGTCATCAGGTCTCAATAAAAACAACGCGGTATCCCTCGCTATACATCCATTTGCAAATGTAACATTCGCAAAAAATGCTGTATTTTGTGTTGGCTCATTGAAATTAAGTATCGGGCTATTTCCTAAATAACCCGCTGGAAAAGATGACCAAGAATAACCAATACCACCTTTTCGTGTAGCATTCAACGAAAAATCTTCAACAACTCCCTCTGAACAACAACGTACAATATCTGGTCCAATATTTAAGCTAGGGCAATCAACAGTAAAATATTGATTAGTTTCATTCCATTGTGAACATTTATTCCAAACTGCTAACTTCACTTTATATTTTTTTCCACATTTTAATTGTTTACCTCTATCAGTAATAAACGTTCGAATATTGAAATTATTTGGTGCTTGTTGAGCTACAAACCAATCGTGAACATCAAGACCACCAACAGCCGCCCAATTTGTTATTGGGTCCCACTCCAACACTTCAACATAGTAACTTTCTTCGCCCTCAGTTGTAGCACCATTCATCATTAATGGTTGTTCCAAACAAATAGAATTACTGCTTAAAGTCATATTTGCAATTGCTGGCCAACTAGTACACAAACCATCGATGTACATATATCCAAAATGAGCTGTGGGGACACAATCTCTTACCCATGCAACAAAAGTTACAGTTTGCCCAACATAAGCAGACAAATCATATTCAACACACTCCCAATTTCTATAAACTACACTACTTAATCTTGATGAAACTTTATAAAAAGGATCATTTACATCGGCAGTAAAAGTTCGTGCTGTTTGATTCATAATTGTAATATCTCTAGGGAATTGGAACTTGTAACTACTTCCCTTAACCATATAAAATTGAGCTAAAGGGTTCTGTCCAGCGTCATGTCCCCCATCTTCCAAAACTAAAGCATAACGAAATTTAAATATTTTGTTTGCATTTTTCAAAAGTACTAATATATTAGGATAACAAAAAATGTAATTAAACAATTCTAACATTTTAATGTGCGTGTGCTTCGCCTTTATTATTCATTTTAGCTAAGATGAAAAAAGCTCCGTTCACTACTACTTTGCTGTTTGCAGGAATTTCTTTGAGTAAAGTAATTTCGCTGTAACCTACATCGGTTGTGCCTTTTCGGATTGGTATTTTTTCAAAGGTTGTTCCTTCTTCTGTATGTTCGGGTTCCTCTTTTTCGCTGTGTTCGTGTCCGTGTTCATCGTGCTTGTGTTCGGCAGTTTCTTTTTCCGAATGATGTTCTTCTTCTTTGTGGGCATCGGTAACAATAAAAATATAGTCCTGTCCTTCGTGATTTACAATGGCGTTGGTTGGAACTGCATTAACAGTAGCATTTTCTAAACTTACTAAGGCGGTAATGCTCATTCCGTCAATCAAGCCTTGCTTATTGCCTTTTACCATTGCGTGAACCGCAATGGCTTTAGTATTTTGCTCAAAAGTGTTGCTGATGGCGTAAACATCTGCATCGTATTCTTTGCCAGGATTATTGGTAAGCGTAAAATGTATGGTTTGCCCCACTTTTAGTTTCTGTAAATCTTTTTCATATACATACAAATCTAAATGTAGTTGGCTATTATCCACTATTTCGGCAATGGGGTTGTTAGCATCTACATAGCTGCCAATGTTTACCATCACGTTGCTAATAGTGCCGTTTATGGGGCTTGTAATGTTTACGATTGACTGAATGTTTTCGCTTGTGAGTGAAGCGGTGTTAATACCAATAAGTTCTAACTGCTTTTGCAAACTCGCTTTTCGGGCTTTCAAGGTTTTAAGTTCTGCATCGGCAGATTGCAAATTCTTTAATGCTCCTGCATTGCCTTGTTGCAATTCTTTTTGTCGGGCAAATTCCAATTGTGCCAATTCTGCTTTTGAAGAAATACTTAAAAACTCCTCTTGCATTGTGATAAAAGAATTGTTTGAAATGGTGGCAATTGTTTGTCCTTTGCTCACCGAATTACCTGTTTGCACCAAAATAGATTTTATTACACCGCCCAATGATGCTGTTGCATTTGCCCTGTTTTGATTTGGCACTTTTAAAATTCCGTTGGCTTTGAGTGAGGCGGTTAATTGCTTTTTCTCAATGCTGCCTAACTCTATTTTTATAGATTTCATTTGCTCGGCTGTAAGCATTGCCGTGTTGGTGTTTTCGTGTTCATCGTGATGATCGGTTTCTTCACCGTGCGTTTCGGTTTTATTGCTGTTGCAGGATGCAAATACTATGGATGTTGCAAGGGCTGCTATGAAGATTATATTTTTCATTTCTGTGAAATTTTATTTATTGATTAAGAAATTGATGTTGATAATGGATTGGTTAATTTGATTGATGGATTGCAGATAACTTAACTGCACATCGGTAGCGGTTTGTAAGGCTTGCAAGTATTCAATGTAGCCAATGTCGCCACTTTTGAAACCAACTTTTGCGGTGCTGATAATTATTTCTGCATTGGGCAAAGCTGTTGATTTGTAATAATTGTATTGCGACAAATTTAGGTTGTATTGCTGAAAGGCATTTTGCAATTGGCTTTGTAAAATCAACTTTCCATTGTCGGCTTCAGTTTGCAAAGCCTGTTGTTTGTAGTTAAGCGATTTTACTTTTGAAGCGTTGCTAAAAAAAGTAATTGGAATACTTAACCCAATATTGAAGCCTTGAAAGCGTTTACTACCATCAAAATTTACATCTGCACCATTTATATTTTGCACTCCAATTAATGACTGGTTGAAATAACCCACATTAAAATCAGGCAATGCAGATGCGGTTTCTACCTTTTTATTTTGCTCGGCAATTACTGCTTGCTGATACAATACCTTTAATGACGGATTATTTACAATAAGTGTAGTGTCAAACGAATTGCTCATTACAAGTGGTTGAAAGTTTCCACTATATTCAATCGTAAATTCTTCGCTTGTGTTCATTAGCGTTTTTAGCGAATTGTAAGCCGTTGAATGGTCTGTTTCGTTTTGTTTGAGCAAAAGCGAAAGCTGTCCCCGCTTGGTTTCGGCTGTGGTTTTTTCCAGCAAATTTGTTTCACCTGTTTTATATCGCAAAGCTGCTGCACTTACAAAATCATTATACAAACTGTCTAAGGATTGTAGTTGCTTTTTTGTGGTTTGTAAATACTGCAACTGATAATACCAATATTGCACCTGTGCTTTTATTTCGTTGGTTGTGGCTTGCCGCTGCAATTCGCTACTTTGCAATTCGGCTTTATACAAACCTGATTTTGCAGTATAGTAAGTTGGAAAAGGAATACTTTGAGAAACCTGAAAAGCCTTGTCCTGATTGATGCTGTTGTATTGCCCAAACTGAAAATTGACATTCGTTTTAGGTAACTCAAACACCGATTTTTTCAAAGCTGTGGAAGATTGCACATTGAATTGTTGCGATTGAATTTCTAAATTATTTTTCAATGCTGTGCTTATTGCATCATCAACCGAAATGGTTTTAGTTTTTGGTGTTTGGGCGTTTACAGCATTGAATGAAAGTAATGCAAAAACCAAAATGGCGGTTGTTGGAATTTTGCTTTTGCTTGTTTTAATTTTAGAAAACATCACATACAGCAAGGGCAAAACAAACAGTGTTAAGAAAGTTGCCGTAAGCAAACCACCAATTACAACTGTTGCCAAAGGTTTTTGGACTTCAGCTCCTGCACCGTGCGAAAGTGCCATTGGTAAAAATCCCAATGATGCAACGGTGGCGGTCATTAACACAGGTCGCAAACGGATTTTTGTTCCTTCTTTTATGCGTTCTAAAATGTCGTTCATTCCGTCTTTTTCTAATTGATTAAAAGTTCCGATTAACACAATGCCGTTTAACACAGCTACACCGAACAAAGCAATAAAGCCGATACCTGCCGAAATGCTGAATGGCATATCACGAATGAGTAAAGCGAATACACCACCTATTGCACTCATTGGAATAGCTGTATAAATTAGCGTGGCTTGCTTTACTGAACTAAACGTAAAATATAGTAACATAAAAATGAGTGCTAATGCCACAGGCAAAGCAATCATCAGCCGTTTGCTTGCTGCTTGCAGATTTTCAAACGTGCCTCCATAGGTGTAATAATATCCTTCTGGAAGTTTTACTTTTTCACTCAGTTGTTTTTGAATATCGGTAACAACACTTTCTACATCTCTGCCCTTTACATTAAAGCCTACTACAATTCTACGTTTGCCATCTTCACGACTAATTTGTGCGGGACCTAATTCCATTTTGATTTCCGCAACTTGCGATAATGGAATTTGCGTTCCGTTGGTAGTTGGGATATACAAATGGCTCACATCGTCAATGTTGTTGCGGTGTGTGCTGTCTAAGCGAACAACCAAATCAAATTTGCGTTCGTTTTCATACACAACTCCTGCACTTCCACCTGCAAAAGAAGTAGAAACAATGTGGTTGATGTCCTCAATGTTTAATCCGTAATTGGCAATTTGCGAACGGTTGTATTTGATTACGATTTGTGGAAGTCCTGCAACCCTTTCAACGCTTGGTTCTGTTGCACCGTCCACACTTTGAACAACTGCATTTACCTTATTGGCATAGTTTAAAAGTGTGTCCATATTTTCACCGAAGATTTTAACGGCAACATCTTGGCGAATACCTGTCATAAGTTCGTTGAACCGCATTTGTATGGGTTGATTTTTTTCAAAGAAAACGCCAGGAATTGTGTTGAGTTTTTCTTCAAATTCTTCTGCCAATTCATCATACGAAATATCACGTTTCCATTCGCTTTGAGGTTTCAGAATTATCATCATATCTGTGGCTTCAGGTGGCATTGGGTCTGTTGGAACTTCGGCTGCTCCTGTTTTTCCGACTACCATTTTTACTTCATCAAATTTTTTGATTAGTCGGGATGCTTGCATAGAAGTTTCTAAACTTTGTGAAAGTGATGTGCCTTGCGGCAAAATGCAATGAAAAGCAAAATCACCTTCCTGTAACGTAGGAATAAATTCACCTCCCATTCTTGAAAATAGAAAAACGGAAACTACAAAGACTGCAACGGTTGTAACTACAATAACTTTTTTGAAACGGATGGCTTTTTCTAATAGTGGTGCATATATTCGTTGGAAAAAGTTCATCATCCTATCACTCAATGTTTGCTTGTGCGAAGTGTTTTTAGAAAGGAACGCTGCACACATCATTGGAATGTAGGTAAGCGATAAAATCAACGCTCCAACAATGGCGAAGGAAACTGTTTGAGCCATTGGGCTAAACATTTTGCCCTCGATACCTACCAAGGTAAGAATTGGAATATAAACAATAAGGATAATTATTTCGCCAAAAGCGGCACTGCTTCGGATTTTAGATGCGGAAACAAAAACCTCATTATCCATTTCAGATTGTGAAAGTTTTCCAATTGCTTTTCGCATTCCTAAATGGTGCAAAGTGGCTTCTACAATAATTACTGCACCGTCCACAATTAAACCAAAATCAATTGCTCCTAAACTCATTAGGTTGGCACTAACGCCAAATACATTCATTAAGCCCAAAGCAAACAACATTGATAAAGGAATGGCAGAAGCCACAATTAATCCTGCACGAAGATTTCCAAGAAACAGAACTAAAACGAAGATTACTATTAAAGCTCCTTCAATCAGGTTTTTTTCTACCGTTGAAATTGCACGGTTTACCAAATCGGTTCTATCTAAATATGGTTCTATTACTACATCTTTTGGCAATGATTTTTGAATAGTTGCCATTTTAGCTTTTATACGGCTTACTACATCTGCACTATTTGCACCTTTTAGCATCATTACTACACCGCCTACAGCGTCCACTTCACCGTTGTAAGTCATAGCCCCATAGCGAACTGCACTTCCAAACTGCACTTCGGCAACATCTTTTATTAAAATAGGAATGCCATTAGGATTTGTTTTTACCACAATGTTTTTGATGTCGTCAAAAGAACCAATCAAACCCACACCACGAATAAAATAAGCGTTTGGTTTTTTGTCAATGTATGCCCCACCAGTGTTTTCGTTGTTCTTTTCTAAGGCAACAAAAATTTCGGGAATGGTTATGCCCATTGCAATAAGTCTGTCGGGATTTACCGCAACTTCATATTGTTTCATTTGTCCGCCAAAACTGTTTACCTCTGCAATTCCTGCTGTTCCGTAAAGCTGTCGGGCAACAATCCAGTCTTGCATTGTTCGCAAGTCCATAGCTGTGTATTTGCTTTCGCTACCTTTTTTGGGGTGAATGATGTATTGATACACTTCGCCCAAACCTGTGCTAACAGGTGCTAATTCGGGTGTGCCAATACCTTTGGGGATTTTAGTTTCTGCTTCTTTCAGTCGTTCGTTTATGAGTTGTCGGGCAAAGTAGATGTCCACTTTGTCGTCAAACACAACGGTAATTACCGAAAGTCCGAAACGGGAAATGCTCCGCAATTCTTCCAAGTCGGGAAGGTTTGCAATGCTTTGTTCGATGGGGTAGGTTACCAACTGTTCTACCTCTTGCCCTGCAAGGGTAGGGCAAACCGTAATGATTTGCACTTGGTTGTTGGTGATGTCAGGAACTGCATCAATAGGCAGTTTTGTTGCACTCCACACTCCCCAAACAATGAGTGTAAGTGTCATCAATGCGATGAAGAATTTGTTTTTTATGCTGAACGCAATTATTTTGTCTAACATTTTTTTAATAAGTTTAATGAATGAATACACGATTACTTGCGGTGCGTTAGCACCGTAAGTAGTTTTGTTTTGTTCCGCGTTAGCAGAACATCAGAAATTCATTAACTGATTTTTGGCGGTTGCCAAATAGACAAATACACTTCTGAAACGAAGGAAGCGTTGTAAACTGGGAATTTTTCTAATGAAACAGGAACGTGAAGCGATAAGCTGTAATGCGAAAATGGACTGCTAAAAGATTGTCCGCAGCAAGCACACATACAAAAAGGTGAGCAATTCTCGGTGTCGCTGTCGTGGTCTGAATGGTCGGTAGTTGCAAATGTTGATTGGTCGGCACTCATATAATTACAGTCGTCCTTGTCGCTGCACGGCATACAGGACAAAGCCAAAATGTAAAAACTGAATATGAGTGTCAAAACTTGTTTCACGGGGCAAATGTAGGGAAAAATATTGTCGGTTGTGCTGAAAATTGTCGGTTAGTAGGGGTGCGGTAGGGCAAAATAAAATGTGCTGCAAAAGCGGGTCGGCTTGTGGGTGGCTTTGCAGCTCTTTTTATTTTGCGAAGGGATAGCCAAACGGCTTTGCCGAAAATTGCATTGTCAGTCAGTTTATGTCTGTCGGTTAATGGTCGCACTGTCGGGTTTTAGGGTTGCTGATAACGGCAGACTGTGAAAAAACCATTGTTTATTATTGTTATTATAATAATGATAAAAATAGCAAATAGTTATTAAGGCAAGACAAAATCTTTTCATTTTTGAGGCATGCAATTTATACAACCTCAAAACAGAGCACAGTTT
>JANNWW010000143.1:0-44583 GCA_031409255.1 Crocinitomicaceae bacterium | reverse complement strand
TAAAATGTGTCTTAAAAATCATATAAATCTGCAAGCTTTTAAGTAATAAAGATACGAAACTTGTAGATAAATCGCAATGTTTTAAATATTATATTATTAACAATCAGATAGTTAAATACTTTTTAAGGGTTGACTAATTAATCCGTCTTTTATAATAAGAAACTTAGATTCTTCTTTTCTACTTTTTAAAAGTGACAGTGAAACAAACAAATCTGTTTGTGTAAAGGGTTTAACTAAATAAGAATGTGGATGTAAATTTGTTGCTTCTTCTATCGTTTTTTGATCTGAATAGGAGCTTAGAAAAATAAATGGAATAGAAAAGTTTTGTTCAATATGCCGCGCAATGTCGATACCGCTTTTTGAATCATTCAGGTTTATATCCAAGAATACTAAATCTATGTTTTCTGTTTCTTCTAAAATAGAAATAGCGGTGTTGTAATTTTTTGCAATTCCAACAACGGTGTGATTTAAATCTGTTAGCATTTCTTTTAATAATACCGCAATAAGTAATTCGTCTTCAACGATTAGAATAGTATATGACTTTTTAAGCATGAAATCGAATTAAAAAGGTAGATGAATTATTGGTTTTTGTGTACTGAATCTCTCCATCAACTTGATCTACTAAAATACGAATCAACCTAAATCCAAAGCCAGAAGTGTAGTTTTCAAAAGCTTCACTTAAACCGGGGCCATTGTCTTCAAAATAGAGTGAATATACGTCACCTTTTAGTCGTAAATCTACATTAATTTCACCCAATTTATCATTCGTAAAAGCATATTTATATGAATTGGTTGCAAGTTCATTTATAATCAATCCAAGAAAAAGGCCCTTCGACATTTCTAAATAAATTTCATCAAATTTAATATGGGTAAGTGGCGGAAGTTTGTTTTTGTTGTAAGATATTTCTAGGTTTTGAAACAGTTCTTTTATAAATTGTAAAAATGAAATGTCACCGTTTTCACTGTCTTGATACAAATTTTGATGAATTAAAGCCATCGAATGAATGCGTGTTTCACATTCTTTTAGTACGCGTTTCACCTCTTCGTTTGAAGATGCACGACCCTGAAGAAACAACAAACTTTTTAAGGTAGTTAAATTGTTTTTCACTCTATGGTGAATTTCTTTTAGTAGAATTTCTTTTTCACGCAATGATTTTTCTGCCTCTGTTTTTCGTTTAGATTTTTGCTTCGAGTAAAAAAACAAGCCCAAACTTAAGCCCGCTAAAATAATTGCCAACGCAATAAAAATGTTTCGCCGAATTCGTTCCTCTGCAAGCTTTAATTTTTCATTTGTAAGCGCCAAATTCTGTTTAACGATTTGTGCCTTTTGCTTTTCTGAGTCAAAAAACTGAAGTAAACCAATAACGTTGTTCTTTCGGTTTTTTTCATTTAAATTCTCTTTTATAGCAATATACTTAGATAAATAAACACTTGCTGAATCATATTCATTTGCCGCTTTAAAATATGTGGCTTTCAACTCAAAAAACCGAAAATCGTAGTAATAAATTTTGGTTGTTTTTATTAAGTCTGAAACAGTGTCAAGATATAATTTGGCTTTTTGAGTTTGCTTCAATTGTAAATAACAGTCTGCTAAATCGAGTCTTTTTAACATGGCGTTGCCTATTTCTTCAATAGATTTACTTTTTTCAACATCATCTTTCAACAAGGGAATCGCCTTCAGAATTTGCTTTCTTTTGAGATAAATTTGCGCCATATTTCCGCTCATCAAAGACCTAAAATAATATTTAGAATATTCTGAATAGGCAGATTTGTCTTTGTAAGCATTCTTATTGCAAATAGTGTTTGCCGCTGTAAAACCTTTTTCAAACTCAAGTAATGCTCTATCCAAATCAGCGTTTTTAAAATACAAATCGCCTAAATCTAAGTGATAAAAAATTTGTTGCCACGAACTGGTTTTCGAATAGGGAACATATTTTTTATATTCTTCAATTGCCTGCTGATATAAACCAGCCTCTCTGTAAATAGACCAATAATTTGTTTCGAACCCCTCCGTAATTCGTTTTTTTCGAGTAGCAATTCCGCTTTTTAAATTTCCAATTCTAATATATGATTCCTCTAATTGCAAAAGTGAAAATTGATAAAGATCTGAATCTAAATACCTTTTGTTTTCAAGTAAATCAGTATAAACAACTATACATTCATTAAATCTAGTAACAGAGTTTAATAAATAAGCCAGCGTAAATCGCATTTTGTAATGTAGTCGAAAATCTTTTTTAATAGGTTTCTTTCGCGTGTGGAAATCAAAAAGCACAATCCACTCTTCTACTTTGATTACTTTGTATAAATCTTCCCGCTTTGTTTTAAGTTTTTTCCACCTCTCAAAAAGTTGCTTCGGAGATTTAATTTCAAATCTATTTGCTAATTCTTCCGGATTTTGAGCAGCAACAAGTTGTATTTGAAAGAAAATAATTCCAAACAAAAATAATTTTACAACTGATCTGATTCTTTTAGATAAATTCATAAAACGCGTATCCGAAAAGAATTTGTTGAACACTACTTTTCTACTTTGTATTTCCACGAAAATAGCTCTTTCAATTGAAATCGTATTGTTTTTTTGAACCTAATTAACACTTTGTTGTAAATTACTTCATTGATTCGAAAAACTAGAATAGTATGAAAAAATTTGCTTTACTCATTTTAACAGTTGTTTCCAGCGCACTTGGCTTTTCGCAGTGCATTAATGGAAACATGAATACCACACTAGAGGGTGAATCGGTGGTTTTGAAATACGGAAACGTAGATATTTATAACGGAGACAAATTGGTTAAATCTGTTATCACCGACAAGTTTGGAAATTTTAATGTGAAATTAGACACCGGAACTTACCGATGCGTATTAAACTATAGTGGTTTTGAAACTATTGAGAAAAACATTGTTGTTCGAGGAGAAGAATCAGTTGACTTTAAAGTTGCTGAAACCAAAACTGGAACAGAAGGACTCAAAAAAGAAAAAATTCGTGAAGAACGCAAATTATCTGCACCAGCAAGTGCATACACCAGTTCTGGTTTTTTAGATAAAAGTGAGGGAAGAAAAATTATACTAACTGATGAAGGTGGTTCTTTCCTATCTTCGGCTGGTTCTACAGACGGCGATAGAATGGTCCTTTCAAATAAAAACCGAAGCGCTTCCTACGGAAGTTTAACTGCAGGCGAAATAAACGATTATGCAAACTGGTCGATATGGAATCAATACACGAACAACGAACTAAAAGCTTCAGCTACGCATTGGAATCTTTGTCCAAAAAATCGTTACACGGTTCTACTTCAAAACCAAGATGGCTTTCCAATTGTAAATGCCTTGGTTCAATTAAAAGTAGATGGGAAAGCAAAATTCGATACAAAAACTGATAATACAGGAAAAGCAGAATTGTGGTTAACAATTATGCTAACAGAAACGCTGGTTAAAGGGCGTGTTTCAATTGACGTTTCAACAAACGGTAAAACAATTCAAATTCGCGATGTGAAACAATTTGAGTCCGGAATTAACAAGGCAGTAGTGGAAGTTAGTTGCGAGCAATCTACAGAAGTTGACATTGCTTTTGCCTTCGATGCTACAGGCTCTATGGGCGATGAGTTAGAATATTTGCAAGCCGAAATGAAACAAATTATGTTTGATGCAAAGAAAATCAACGACAACCTTTCTTTCCGTTTTGCGAATGTTTTCTACCGCGATTCGAGTGACGAATATGTAACAAAACACCAAGATTTCACCAGTGTTTTAACTGAAGCCTCTTCTTACATTGATGAACAACACGCTGGAGGAGGTGGAGATTTTCCCGAAGCAGTAGATGCAGCCTTAGATGCAGCGCTAAACAAACTGCAATGGAACGAAAACGCCCGAACACGTATGTTGTTTCTAATTTTAGACGCGCCTCCACACAACCCAAGTGAGATGCCTGAAAAATTGAAAAAATATATTGAATTGGCAGCAAAAAAAGGAATCCGTATTATTCCAATTGCTTCTAGTGGAATAGATAAAAACACCGAGTATTTCTTGCGTGCACTAGCACTTGGAACAAACGGTACGTATACTTTTCTAACAAATCATAGCGGAATTGGTAATGGACATATTGACCCAACAACAGATAAATACGACGTTGAAACTTTGCACGACATGCTAGTGCGTTTAATTCAATCATTTACCTACATTCCAGATTGTGAAAATCAGCAACAAGAACCCGATTTGAATTTGCCCGATTCTAGTGTGCAATATCCGTTCCCTGGAATTTTACAAGATTCAACAGACACCATTGCCGAACCTATTCGTTTCAATCCGAACAACACCAGCGATACCTTAAAAATTGAGTGGAGTTATTATCCAAATCCAACAAATGGAATTGTGAACATTATCGTGAATAGAGATATAGATGAATTATTTATTTCCGATATGACTGGAAAAGAACTATTCACGATCAAGGATATGAAAAAAGACGAAATCCGTAGAATTGATTTATCGGATTATCCTACAGGAATTTACCTAATTCGCTACCCAATTGGCGACAAGTGGATTTCAGGAAAAGTGGTTCTGCATCGAACTTCGTAAAAGTGCACCCTGTTTAATAGTAGTTTTCATAGTTAAAAGAAAGAGTGGCGTTGGAGAGCGCCACTTTTTTATTGATTTGTTTTTATAGATTGTCAAAAAAATCATTCCCCTTATCATCCGTAATAATAAACGCTGGGAAATCTTTAATCGTAATCTTGCGAATGGCCTCCATGCCCATTTCTTCGAAATCGATTACTTCAACTGATAGAATATTTTCCTTTGCAAGAATTGCTGCCGGTCCGCCAATAGAACCCAAGTAAAATCCGCCATGTTTTTGACAGGCATTTTTCACTTCTTTCGAACGGTTTCCTTTTGCGAGCATAATCATACTTCCACCTAGGGCCTGAAACTGGTCTACATAAGAATCCATTCGGCCAGCGGTTGTTGGACCGAAACTTCCCGATGGCATTCCTTCAGGTGTTTTAGCCGGACCAGCATAATAAACTGGGTGCTTCTTGAAATAATCTGGCATTGGTTTTCCGCTTTCAATGATTTCCTTGATTTTTGCGTGAGCCATGTCGCGCGCAACAATCAATGTTCCGTTCAATTTTAGACGTGTTTTAATGGGGTATTTAGACAATTCTGCTAAAACTTCCGCCATTGGACGATCTAAATCTATTGTTACTGCAGGTTGCAATTGCGGTGGCATTTCTGGTAAAAACTGACGCGGATTCTTTTCTAACTGCTCTAAAAATACGCCATCTTTTGTGATTTTTGCTTTAATATTCCTATCTGCTGAGCACGAAACACCTAATCCAACCGGACAAGAGGCTGCATGTCGGGGTAGGCGAATTACGCGCACGTCGTGTGTGAAATATTTTCCGCCAAACTGTGCTCCAATTGTAGATTCTTGGCAAATTTTATGCACGCGTTTTTCCCACTCTAAATCGCGAAATGCTTGTCCGCCCATGTTTCCTTTCGAAGGAAGATGATCGTAATAACCAGCCGATGCTTTTTTTACTGTTGCCAAGTTTGCTTCAGCTGAAGTTCCACCAATTACTAATGCTAAATGGTAAGGAGGACAAGCCGAAGTTCCCAAATCTTTGATTTTATCTTTGATGAATTCTTCTAAAGATTTTTCATTCAGTAATGATTTCGTCTTTTGATATAAAAACGATTTATTTGCCGATCCACCGCCTTTTGCCAAAAACAAAAACTCGTATTTTGCTCCTGCTGCAGCATAAATATCTATTTGTGCGGGTAAATTTGTTGCAGAGTTTTTCTCATCGAACATGTTCAAGGGAACAATTTGAGAAAAACGCAAGTTTTTTTCTTGGTATGTATTGTAAATTCCTTTTGATAATGCTTCTTCATCGTTTCCGCCAGTAAAAACAGCTTCGCCTTTTTTTGCAACAACAATTGCAGTGCCGGTGTCTTGGCAAGAAGGAAGCTGACCTTCAGCGGCAATAGTTGCGTTTTGCAATAAATTGTAAGCCACAAAACGGTCATTGTCTGTTGCTTCTGGGTCGTTTAAAATTGCTTGCAACATTTTTAAATGCGTTGAGCGCAAATAAAACGAAACATCGCTGAGGGCCTCTTGCGCTAAAACTTCGAGCGCTTTCGGATCTATAACAAGAACTTCTCTGTCGCCAAACCGTTCAACCTTTACATAATCAGATGTTATTTTACGGTATTCGGTTGTGTCGTTTAAAATTGGAAACGGATTTTGATAGAAAAATTCAGCCATGATATTTAATTTGAGCACTAAAGGTACAAAAGAGTTCTTATAAATTGAGGTTCAGATTTCACTTTAGATGTGTATGCAACAATTAGCTTATTTTTTATTTACCACTCAAAACCCGATTTCTTCTTCAATTATGTTTGACTTAATTGTTGATTGATTTACAATTTTCACTCCTGGGAAATAATACAACAAAACTTGTTGATACGTGAATTTGTATTTCGCCATTTTCATGGCCCCTTCTTGACAAAGTCCAACTCCATGCCCATAACCTCTTCCGCGAACAACCACTTGGTCTGCTTCTGGGTAACAAGAGAAAAAAGTAGATTTAAGTTTGAAATGATCTCTCAAATCACGTAGTGGAATTCCGAGAACGGGAGTTAAAAAAAAGGCGCATCGATCTGCCTGATTAAAGTTGAAAATTAACGGCCCAAAAACGCTATCGCTACTCGGAAACTGATATTCTTCCTCTAAAAATTTTCGCCATTCTGCTTGCGGAATCCGTTTTTCCCAAGTTGCTTGTTTGGTGTAAATACAAAAGGTGTCTTTGAATGAAGAAAGATAATCTACCCTGTTGTTCCAGACGTAGTCTGCTTCAGAGGTTTGACCGCCACAGTTTGCGTGAAAATAAGCATCAATTAAATTGTTTCGCTGATCAACAAGTACCTTTCTTTTTGTTTCTCGAACGGCTGTGTCTATGAGTGGACTGTAGCGCAATTGATAATGATAGGCCTGACAGTGAGTTCTGTCGCATAACTCAAAGCCCTCTTTTTCATGGCGCATTTTGCTTTTTAAAGTGTAGGTGCGCGAAATACACGCCTGAACTTTGTAATATTCTATTTCACGGCCACCACCACCTTCCGATTCAACTACGCCACATAAATAATGGTGCATATCAACCAAATTAATAATTGTAAGTCCAGATTCTGTAGGTAAAATTTCAATATCGTCTTTGTATTTTCGTTCTTTAGCAGCAGAATTTTTCGGCGAATACACAATGCTGGTGTTTAATTTTGCGCAAACGATAGTAACTTTTGAAGCTTGTGCAACTTGAATTCCATTAATTTTTACTGTTATTTTTCCCTCTGGATTGCGTTCAAGGTCAACAAATTCATTTGCTAAAATGGTTCCTAGTTCACTAGTATCTCCATAAACGGTGAAAGCACCATTGTCGTATGCGAAAACAATGCGTTTGATTGAATAATCTCGCAGAACACCAATTCGTTGTTGTTGGGCAACGACTTGAAGACACAACAAACAATAAAAACCAAGTATAAATTGTTTCACTTCGCAAATTTAACTTCACTAGAATAGCGAAAAATGTGCCGTTTAAATAGTTTTCAACAGTTCGATTGCAACTTTTTTAGAAGCGCCTGCTTCATTTCCTTCTTTTCCGAGCAAGTTTTTAAGAATGAGGTATTCAGATTTGATGGTTTTTCTTTTTTCTGTTTCAGGTAAAATGGCTGCAAATTCTGCTTTTAAGTTTTCGGGTGTGCAATCTTTTTGAATCAGTTCCTTCACCACTTCTTTGTTCAAAATTAGGTTCACTAGAGATATAAACTTAATTTTCACTAAACGCTTCGCAATTGAAAAAGAAATAGGGTTTCCAATGTAGCACACCACTTGGGGAACCTCAAATAAGGCGGTTTCTAAAGTTGCAGTTCCGGAAGTTACCACTGCGGATTCCGCATGTTGCAATAACGGATATGTTTGACCGTATACAACTTCAATTTGTTTTCCAGCAAGCACTTCTTCGTAAAAAGAGGGTTCCATATTCGGTGCGCCAGCAATTATAAAGCGAAATTGTGGAAAGGCATCCATTAATGAGAGCATTACGGGCAATTTTGTTTTTAATTCTTGTTTTCTACTTCCGGGAAGAACAGCTACAATTGGACGCTTATCAGTAGAAAAATCAATTTTTAAATCGAAAATCCCCGCTTTTTGATAATTTTCAATCTCGTCTAGTAAGGGATGGCCCACATATTCTACTTCGTAGTTGTGCTTTGCGTAAAATGCTTTTTCAAAGGGAAGTATCACAAACAATTTATATACATCTCGTCTAATTTTCTCTACCCTGTTTTCCTTCCAAGCCCAAACGGTTGGAGAAATGTAATAATACACTTTAATTCCTTTTTTCTTTGCCCATTCAGCAATTCGCATGTTAAAACCCGGGTAATCTATCAATAAAACAGCGTCTGGTTTGAAAGCTTCAATGTCTGCTTTGCAAAAGCGCATGTTGCGAAGAATCGTTCTTAAATTCATTAAAACTTCCACAAAACCCATGAATGCCAATTCTCGAATGTGTTTCGCGCAGGTTCCGCCAACGGCAATCATTTTATCTCCGCCCCAAAAACGAATAGTTAAATTAGGTTCTTCTTGATAGAGTTCACGCATTACGTTAGAACCGTGAAGATCTCCAGAAGCTTCACCTGAAACTATATAGAGTTTGTGTGCTTTCAACGAATTAAGTTCACGTAAATAATGAAGGGTAAAAAGAGTGCTGTAGCAACAATAATTCCGCGTGAAATATCGTAGCGTTCTTTATTCAAAAACAAATAAAACCACAATAAATTTGGAAGAATTGCAAGTGAAATAAATCTACTCTGGGCAATTAAGTTTGTAGAAAACTTGTGCCACAAAACGGTAAAGTAAAAGTTTTGCGACCAGGCAATTAAACCTATAATTAAAGGAATAAAAACAAAGGGCGAAACAACGCCAATAATTAAACCTACGGTTCGGCGCATATTCCAACTAAGATTCATCGGATTGCAATAAATTAGTGAGTGTTGTTAAGGTGTTTTTTGCAGTTAGGTCGAACTGGGTAGGAACAATTGTGGCATAACCTTCTTCCAAAAAATGCAAATCTGAATCTGAAGAATAGTTGTGTTCTTTAAAATTTCCGGTTAGCCAAAAGTAGTCTCTTCCAAACTGATCTTGTCGTTTTTCGAAGCGGTCTTCCCAAAAAGCATGTGCTTGTGAGCACACTTTTATGCCTTTTATTTCGGCAACTTTCGGAATGTTAACATTCAAACAAACTCCTATTGGCAAGCCGTTTTCTAAAATTTTAGGAATCAATTTTTTTGCAATTTCAATAGCGGAAGAAAAATCTGCATCTGCATCATAATCTGCGTAAGAAAAACCTATACTTGGAATTCCTTCCATGGCGCCTTCTACTGCAGCCGACATGGTTCCTGAATACAGCACATTTGTTGCGGCATTTGACCCGTGATTGATTCCGGATAGAATTAAATCTGGTTTTCTTTCTAAGACTTCAATAATTCCAAGTTTTACGCAATCTACTGGTGTGCCCGAGCATGCAAAAGCAGGTATTTCGTTAAATAAATCTATTTTATCTAAACGCAATGGGTGATTAATTGTTATTGCATGCCCCATTCCCGATTGTGGTTTATCCGGAGCAACAACTACAACTTCAGCAAATAACTGAGCTACTTTAACCAATTCACGAATGCCTTTTGCATAAAGACTATCGTCGTTGGTTACTAAAATTATTTTATCAGCGTGTTTCATTTATTTGAAATGCTAGAATTTAGAAAAGCAACAGCTTATTTTCCTTCACTCTGTTTACTTAATTCTTCAGAAGTTGTTTCGGTATATCCTTCCGGAATCTTCATTGAAAACTTTTCATTGTTGACCGTTTTTTCAATTTTTGATACGTCGAAATTCATTTTCAAACCGTTTTGTACTGTTGAAAAAGCAAGCGGAGTTCCTTTTATATCGCTTCTAAAAAGCGACTGACCCTCTGTGTTAATGCTGATTTCCTCTGTTACCCATAGCGTTACCACGTTGTTGCTCTCATCAGTTACAAGATATTTTGTGCAATTGAAACCCATAATAACTTTTGTTTCAGTGGTTTTTTCTACCGTTTCTTTTTTCTTTTCTTCTGGTTTTGCATCACGAATCGCTATTTTTTGACCCATTACATCTAACAAACTCAAAGAAGTTTTTTTCTTAACGTTTATAATTGAAACCGCATTCATAAACATGCCCATTTTCATTTCAACGGCCGAAAGTTTAGGCTTGAAATAAAGCAACATGGTTGATCCAGCAAACATTTGTTCTATCTGTTTTTGTTCTTCACCACCATCAGTTCCATCAATAGTAATGGTATATTCAATGGTTCCTGTTTTCATTTGTGCTCCTACAAAAGAGCTGATAATTAGAGCGAAAATTAAAAGTGTATTTTTCATGTTTTTTATTTTAAAATTAACCAAATATTGCGTTGTAAATATCTTTTCCATTGGCGAAAAGAATTAGTCCTAGAATGAACACAAAACCTATTGTTTGTGCTGCTTCCAAAACTTTTTGTGCAGGTGCACGCCCAGTAATTATTTCATAGATTAGGAACACTACATGTCCGCCATCTAATGCCGGAATTGGAAGTAAATTCATTACCGCCAACATAAACGACAAGAATGCTGTGAGCATCCAAAACGATTGCCAATCCCAGGTTGGGGAAAACATTTTGCCAATAGATCCAAAACCGCCTAGAGATGATGCTCCTTTTTTAGTGAACACATATTTAAATTGCGCCACGTTTGCATAAAGTGTTTTAAGACCTTTACCGAAACCAGAACCAAAACTTTCACCAAACGAATAATTTTTAGTGTAAACGGCTGCTTTTGCGTCGGGACTAATTGAGTTGTTACCCATAAACCCAAGAAGACCTGTTTTGTCGAGTTGAATGGTTTTACTCATTTCTTTGTTGTCTCTTTTAATAACAACGTCAATTTTTTTACCTTTGTTTTTAAACAAAAGAGAAGTCATTTCATCGTGAAAAGTAAATTTCTGACCGTTAATAGAACTAATTTTATCACCTTTTTTAAGACCGCTTTTTGCTGCAATTGAACCCGAAATTATAGAGTCAACTTTTCCTGGGAAAGCTCTAAAACTAAAACCTTGCATAGTTCCAGATTCCCAAACGCGGTTACCAATATCTTCGGGAAGTAAAATTGTTTGCATTTTTCCGTCTTCATGACGAACCTCAAATTTTCTTTTTCCAAAAATGAGCATTTCAGTTCCAATTCTGGTAAAATCATCTACTTTTTGACCGTCCATTTTAAGAATTACGTCTCCACTTTTGAAGCCATATTGTTCAAAATATGGATGAACCGCAACGCCATTTACTAATTTAGAGTTGTCGATTTTGTCTTCACCCCACACCCAAAGAGCTAAAATGTATATTAAAAACCCAACAATCACGTTCACCGTAACTCCGCCCAACATAATTATTAAGCGTTGCCAAGCAGGTTTTGTGCGAAATTCCCAAGGTTGAGGAGGTTGAGCCAATTGCTCTTTGTCCATCGATTCGTCTACCATTCCGGCAATTTTCACATATCCTCCAAGTGGAATCCAACCAATTCCCCATTCTGTATCACCAATTTTCTTTTTGAAAAGCGAAAATTTGTAATCGAAGAAAAGGTAAAATTTCTCAACACGTGTTTTGAACCACACGGCTGGCAAGTAATGCCCAAACTCGTGAACAACGATTAAGATTGATAATGCAAGTAATAATTGTGCGGCTTTAATCCAAAATTCCATAGTGTTTTTTAAGAAGAACAAATTTAAGAGAAAGATTGACTAATTCGTGAATGATTCACACATAAAAATTAATTGAAAAGTAGAAACTAGATTAATTTTAATTCTATTTCCAGCTAATTTGTGTTTCAAGTTCACATTATGGAAATTGAGTAGGACGAAATGTTAAAAACGAGCCCGAAAAAAGTGTGGTTTGGCGTTTGTTTGACTGAGAAACTGAAAACAATCAAGTTGTCTTCAATTTGTATTTAAGAACTTATGGTTGAATATGTTTGGTTGAATAACCATGATGCTCAAAATAATCAAGCGTAGCTTCTTTCATTAAAGCTTGTTGTTCGCGGTCGTCTAGTTTTGGAAGAGGTTTTAGTAATTTAAAATGTGGCCATTCGTCTTTGTCTTTTCCTTCGAATTCATAATATCCGAAAGGTTCAAGGAGCGTACAAATTGCGATGTGCATGAGATCCGTTTTTTCATGCTTTTTGAATTCCTGATAACCCTTTCCTAATTCTTCAACACCAATTAGAAACAAAATTGCTTGTAAATCGAGTCCCTCACCAAAGTTTTTCTCTAATTCTTTTGTTAAATGTTGAAAGCGTAAATCGATTGCGTAATCCATTTCCAAAATTAGCAATTGAAAATTTAAAAACTCCAAAAGGGTAAAAGAAATTTAAAAAGCTCTTTTCACTATTTTAGTTCAGGTATAGACAGTGGCGCCTTCCGAACAGTTCTTGCACATTTCAATTATAGATCGATTTCTCAAAATTTGCTTTCTGAATGCGGTATATTTTACGTTTTTCCAAACTTTTTTGAACGAATCTTGCGAAATATCGCCCATTTGGTAAATTGCATCTTTGTCGAAACTACAAGGAACAACCTTTCCGTTCCACGTTAAAACCGCCGAACTCCACATGCGCCAGCACTTGTTTTGTACTTTAAACTTGAAGCGGTATGTTCCATCCGAATTTTTCACATAACGAGCATACTTTTCATTTTGAGGAATCAATGAATTTCCGTTTTTGTATTCGTAAACCTGAGCTGTTTTGAATCGAATTTCATCTACCCCCAATTCATTTGCCAAATGTTTTGCATCTTCAATTTGGTGTTCGTTTGGCGCAACAACCAAGAATTGAAAAATTAAATGTGGTGTTGACGAATTTAGTTTTTTCTTAGTTGAAACTAATTTCTTAGTGGATTCTACTACCGTTTCTAAATTTCCGTTAATCCTATACGCTTGGTAGGTTTCTTGTGTGGTTCCGTCTAAAGAAATAATCAAACGATCTAAGCCAGATTCAACAATTTCTTGAGCTTTTTGTTCGTCAATGAAATGTGCATTTGTGGATGTTGCAGTATAAATTCTGGCTTTGTTGGCAGAACGAATTAAATCCAAGAATTGCGGATGTAAAAAGGGTTCGCCTTGAAAATAATAATTGATGTAAAAAACAGATTTTTTGATCTCTTTTAACCAGTTTTCATGTTTTTTTAAGTCAATTTTACCCGTTTTTCGCGTAAAACTCTTTAGTCCGCTCGGGCATTCTGGGCAAGCCAAATTACAAGCTGTAGTTGGTTCAATGTTTAATGCAAAGGGCAAGCCTGAAACAAAAGGTTTATTTGAGATTCGAGAAAAAACAAAGGAAGAGCGCAAAGAGATGAGGTTCCAAAAACGGTAAAAAGTCAATTTCCTGACCATTTGAAGTACATCTTTGAATTGTGCGTTTTGCATGTAACGAAAGTACAAAATCGACTGAAGATTCGGTAATTAAATCCAAAGAAATTCCTAATTTCGCTTATGCAAAAGAAAATCGTATTACTCGGATCTGGCGAATTGGGCAAAGAGCTCGTGATCGCACTTCAACGTTTAGGTCAAACAGTTATAGCAGTTGATTCCTACGCAAATGCACCAGCAATGCAAGTTGCAGATGGCTTTGAAGTAATTGATATGCTCAACGGTGAAGAATTGGATCGTATAATTGCGAAACACAAACCTGATTTACTTGTGCCAGAAATTGAAGCCATTCGAACTGAACGATTTTACGATTACGAAAAGCAAGGAATACAAGTAATTCCATCGGCAAAAGCAGCAAATTTTACCATGAACCGCAAAGCAATTCGCGATTTGGCAGCAAAAGATTTAGGCGTTCGAACGGCGAATTACAACTATGCAACAACGTTAGAAGAATTCAAATTAGCTGTTTCAACAATTGGAATTCCGTGTGTTGTGAAACCATTAATGTCGAGCTCTGGCAAAGGACAATCTGTTGTGAAAACCCAATTCGATATAGAAATTGCTTGGAATTATGCGCTCGATGGTTCTCGCGGCGATTTGAAAGAAGTAATTGTGGAGGAATTTATTTCTTTTGAATACGAAATAACACTTTTAACAGTAACGCAAAAGAACAGTCCTACACTTTTCTGCGCACCAATTGGTCACAGACAAGAACGCGGAGATTATCAAGAATCTTGGCAACCCATGCCAATGGATGCAGCACATTTGAAAATAGCAGAACAAATGTCGGCCAAAGTTACAGCAGCACTTGGCGGTTCTGGTTTGTGGGGAGTTGAATTTTTTGTTGGGAAAAACGGAGTTTATTTTTCAGAATTATCTCCTCGTCCGCACGACACAGGTATGGTAACGCTCGCTAACACACAAAATTTCTCTGAATTTGAATTGCATGCACGTGCAATTTTGGGTTTACCAATTCCTGAAATTAAATTGTTAACAAAAGCAGCAAGCGCAGTTGTTTTAGCAACTGAAGAAAGTGATTCGGCACCAGAATTTATTGGTTTGGAAGAGGTACTGGCCGAAAAAAATACAGATATACGCATTTTCGGAAAGCCAACAACCCGTCCGTTTAGAAGAATGGCGGTTGTTTTAAAATCGGGCGATGGCGAAATAACCGACATTGTGGAAGAAGCAAAAGTTTTAGCGAAGAAAATTACACTGAATTATTAAGTATAAATTATGAAGAAGTTGATGGTTGATTCTAAAATAATTTTTCGTTAGTCCTTTATATTTGATAATTAAGCATTCATAATTTTATTATTGGTCTTCGAGTAAATCTTCTTCAGATTGTGCGTCGCCTCGAAGTGCTCTGAAACGCTTGCGTGCTTCAACAGTAAGTAAACTTCCTTTGCATTCGAAAAGAATTTTTTTGTAATATTCGGCTGCTTTTTCTGGGTTGTTGAGGTTTTTCTCATAAATTTCAGCCATCTGAAATGCTGCATCATCGGCTAAAATATCGAATTTATGATTGGTATAAATTTTATCTAGAAAGCCAATTGCTTCTTCCCATTTTCCTTGGTATTTCATTGCTTGAGCTTTGCGTAGTAAAACTTCGTCTACTAAACCGTGAGCTGGAAATTCGCGAACAATTGAATCGTATAAAACAAACGCGGGTTCAAATTGATGTTGTTCAAGCAGCAAATCTGCATGAGCGAACTGGTTCATAGCTGTGTAATTGCTATCCAAACCTAAATTATCTGTGATCAAGATTGATAATTTCATGGCGTCGTTTGCAATTAATTTAGAGGTAGATTGTTTCAACACATCTAATTGAGATTGCGCAAAAGTGAAATCACCGTCGTAATAAAAAATACGTGCGTTTTTGAATTTCGCTTCTGAGCCAATTGCCTCGAACTTAAAATCTTTGTCGACTTGCATGTAATTCAAGGAAGCAGACCAAATGTCGTTGTTTAAAACCAACACATCACCCATCAGCATTTTTGTGCGTGCGCGTTCAAAATCAGTTAAACCAGGAATTTTCAAAACGGTATCGAGTAAAGTAATTGCAGAATTTGCTTGGTCTGCGTAATATGCCTCAATTTCGGCTGTTTCCATGGCTAATTGGTAACTTCCTCTTCCTAAACCGTATTTATTAATTGCTGCACGAAACTCGCTTACTGCTTCATTTACGAGTGTTTTTGAAACGTTTTTTTCACGTGTAATTTCTAAGTAACGCGTACTTAAGAGCCGTAATTTTGCCGTTGAATAATTGGGATGATCTTCTCCTTTGTCTACAATTAATTGGTAGGCCGAACGTGTAATTTCATACGCATCATTTTCTAGGCAAATTTGTGCCAAACTAATTATTCGCACACCGTTACCTTTTTCGCGCATATCAAGTGCGTTTGCTTGTGTGAGTGCACTTCGAAATTCTTTTTTCTGCACAAAAAGCCAAATCAACAATTCGGAATAAACGAATTCGTTTGGTTTCTTTTGAATGCGTTCTAATAAACGTTCTTTGAGTTTTACGTATGTTCCGTTTTGATCGGTTTGAAAATCAATTATTCGAGAAAGATTTGTTTGAATGGTTCCTGCATAATTCGGGTTTTTATCGAGCATTTCGAAATAAATGTCTATCATTTCGTCTGTTTTCCCCGTAACTGCATAAATTTCAGCAAATTGTTCAGAAAAATCGTAATTGCGTTTTTGTTCTTTTTTTCCAGCTTCGAGGGTTTTGATACACCAATCAGTTTTTCCTTTCTTAAGAAATGAATTGTATAATTCAACGGTTGTGTAGC
Organism: Crocinitomicaceae bacterium; assembly: GCA_031409255.1. Taxonomy (GTDB): domain Bacteria; phylum Bacteroidota; class Bacteroidia; order Flavobacteriales_D; family Crocinitomicaceae; genus Fluviicola. The sequence goes on along the minus strand of JANNWW010000143.1, from coordinate 28,265 downwards.
CAGCTTTTGAAGCGATTTTTATTTCAGAATTATACAATTTATCGCGTTCTGATATTTGTTCATTGCGCTCGTAAAAATCGCCAAGGGCAATCATGTAATCTTTATCGCTTGGAGCGGAGGAAATAAGACGTTTTAAGTTTTTCTCTGCATCTTTCGTTCGGTTTGTTTTCTCGAGACATTCTATGTAACGCAATTGGTCGAACTTGGAACTTTTCTTTCCTACAATTTTTTCAAAATATACTACTGCTTTTTCATATTCGCCGTTGTTATAATACAAATTAGCCAATTGTTGATCTGTGCTTTGTGAAAAAACAGTTACAATAGAAAAAACACAGAAAATTAGCGCTAAAATTGATTTCATCTTTTCATTAAATTTTGTTGAATACTATTAAAATCAGTTTTTAATTTGTTTATACTTTCTATAAACGCAGTATATTCTGTTTTTATTTGTTTCCAGTTTTTAATTTCTTGTTTCAACATTTCTGGATAGGCTTCTTTTTTACCCAATCCTTTGTCTATGTCTCCCTTCAATAATTGAACCCTTTTCAACAGTTCTTTTCGCGCTTTACTATTCTTTTTGAATTCGGGAGTTTTGTTTGAAAGCGATTCAAAATTCTCAAAAATAAGTTCCAATTGCTTTGCACGTTCTTTTGTAACCGAGTTGTTTGTTTTAAGTAAAGACAGAATACTTTTTTGTTTCGCTTTCAGGTCTTTGATTTCTGTTCTAAATTGTTGCTCTGTTAAATAGTTTTTGTCGTTTTTTAGAAGTTCTTTCAGTAAAACAGTAACTTTCGATTGCTCGTTTCTGTAATTGCTTCCGCAGGAAAACAAAAATAAAATTAGTGGAAAACTAAGGGGAAGGAAAATCTTCATACCTCGAAAGTACGATATTCCATAAAAAGGAACAAATTTGTGTGCTAATTTACTATTTTCGTTCCTGTGAAAATGTGGCTGTTTTTTTTAATCCTTTTTGTTTCAAGTTCTTATGGGCAAAGCGATACTTTGTTAACAAAACGTAACAGTCTCATTTATACCTCTGGTATTGTTGGGTATTATTTTTGGGAGGAAGATGAAAATGGAAAAATTGTTCCGTATTCTTTTCACAAGCCTTATTTACAGAATTTTCTGGTTCAAAAAAAGAAAGAAAACAAAGTTGGTAAAGAGATTTCTCGTTTAAAAATGGAGGAAGTAATCTCGCAATTTTGCCACGATTTGAAACGAAACAATAGAAAGTCGTACAAAATTGAAACGGTTCGCAAACAAAGCAAAAAAATTCCTTTGGTTCGATCTGTTGCAACAATAGAAAGAAGTGTTGTTTTTATTAAAAAGCCCCTTGGTTGGGAGAGCAGTATTTGTGGAACAGTTCACTATTTTAATGTTTATTCAGACGGTTCAGCTCGTTATTCACGTTGTTCAGATTCTGTGATTTTGCGCAACCCAGTTGTTCGAAAAAAAAGCAACGGACAGTTTGCTGTTTATACTTATTGGCACGAAGACGGAAGTTTTTCTTATCAGCGCGTAGTTAGCTACACAGGCGAAGATGTGAGCGAACAGTTTCGTAAACCAACAAAAACAACAGCAAAACGAATTCTTGTTTTTGTTAATGGGTATCGCGGACCATTAAAAGAACGCGATGTTTCAGACAACATGGTTATTCAGCGCGATCGGTATTTGTATTGGTTCAAGATAGACGACCGTTTTCAGGACCGTTTGAAGCCCGATGTGAGTTATTATTTAGACGGAAGTTTATCTATTTCAACCTCAAACCACAGGAATAGGTTAAAATTTGGTTGGAGTATTTTCAGCACAACTTTAACTCCAAAACAAAAGCGTAAAGAACGTCACTACCGCAGGTTTAACATAAAATCTAATGACAAGGGGTTTGAAATTCGCAGGCAAAATGGTCGAATTGCGGGAAAAAGTTTTCTGTATGCACGCTGCAATTCTCCGCAATGTGAACAAGTAAAAGACACCTTAGATATTGTTTGCCACAGCATGGGTTATGCGTACACTTTGGGTTTTTTAGAAGTTGTTTATTCAGAAGTTAAATTGGGAAACATATATATTTTAGCTCCCGAAAATGCAGGCTACGCTGCTGCAGATTGGTCTCAATTTGACCATGTTTGGCAATATGGATCTAATTTAGGTATGAAAAACCCCGATGCGGTATCTGATCAAGATGGGGTGGCTCCGCAAAAAACACTAAAGGATTTAGAAAATTTAGAAAAAGAGAAGGGTGGTAGAGTTTGCACACCCGATTATTGGCCCAACAAACACTTCATTCATTCACACATGGTGTATAGTTTCGATTGGATTTTTGATTGTATAGAGCGGGGAGAAGCAGGATATGTGGAGAGGTGAATCATTAAAATTTAATTTGTATTTTTAAATAAATTAGAAATTACGTTTAGAAAATTAGTATTCAGTCACCATGTCTATATTCTACATAAATTAATCATCATCTGAAGACAAGTCACTCGATTGTGTTCCAAAGCTTTGTTCTTCGCCATAATAGAAAACTCGTAGTTGAGCAGTGTCGCGAAGGAAATCAATTTTCCCAACTTCAACGCGCGTAATTTTTAGACCAGTTCTTTTTTGAAGATCTGCAATCATTTCTTCATGTTTTTCTGGTTTAATTAAATCTATGCGTTCATAAGTGATAATTTTACGGGTTTCATGCTTTAGTAACCATAGGTATTCTAGTCCAAAAACGGTTAATAAAATTACTCCGTTAATGATGCTCATTTCAATGATTGAAATTTGTTTCGATGCAAGAGAATTGACTACAGATAAACCTATTACTAAGAACAAATACGTCATTTCCTTAATTTCTATTCCCTCTGTACGGTAGCGTAAAATTCCGAATATGGCAAATAAACTTAGGCCCATTCCGGTATCTATGTTTAGTTTTTTCAAACCAAAACACAAGAAAAACGTAATCATACCAATTGCATAATAGGTAAACAAATTGTCTTTACGTCTGGCTTTGGTGTAATATAAAAAACGAATTAAAATTGTAAGTACAACAACGTTAACTGTTAATCTAAAAAGTAATGTTATTACATCTTCGTTATACATTTGTTGACCGAAAAACAAATATTCTGCTTGTGGTAATTTTTGTCCTAGTAGCATAATTTAGCTTGCTTTATTTAATTTTTTTATGAATAAACGTTTGTTTTTAAACCGATTCGACTTGAAGTGAACATTTTTAAATAAATCCATCATGCCGAAACAGAATTTTGAAATTCTGAAAGTTCGGATGTGTTTTTCTTTCATTAATTTATAGAAAGGTGAAGTTCGGTCTGTTTTTGGTTGTTTTAATTCTGCAATTACAATATTACTTAAAGATTGTGTGCTTTCTAATGGATTATTTAAAGTTCCGTTTGTTACATCAAAATCTATTGTTAAACGTTCTTCACAGAATTTATTTACTAATGTAATTCTCCTGTAACTGTTAATCATTACAGGTTTAAGATCTATGTGCTCCCTAATTTTATTGTCTATGAATGCTTGTTGTTCTTTATCAAAACTATCCGTAAATCCTTCCGTTCTGATTCTTTTTTTGTCTGTTCTTCCTTTCACCTTTTCTTTAATTTCTAAATAAGAAATGTTCGAATCAATGTAGGTTCGAATTCTCACCTTGAATCTGTTGGGCATTGCGCGGTGGTGATCAGAGAAAAAGCGAAAATCTGCGTTGTCGAAATATTGACTTGTGTAATCAAAAATAACTTTTCCCTCTATGTTTAATACATCATAAAATGGGATGAGTCTTTCTAAAATATCTGACAATTCTGAAACGCGAAATGCAAATTTCTCATCTGTGCGATTCATTAGTGGCGCTCGTGAAAGTTCTTCTAGAGTTATGCCCTGAAACTGGTGGAGAATAGTTGTAATTTCGTTTTTCATTTTACCAAATATAGAAATATTTTGATAACAATTAGTTAATTTTTATTTAAAGGAATCAAATTCAACTATTTATTTTCGTATTTCTTGTCCAAACTAGTTAAAACTTATGACAAATTGCGTGTTATTTAGATTACTAAATAGTAAAAGAAATGTAAGCTATTTAGTTTTTTAACATAAAAAGCTTTTTCTTTAAAATAGAGACCGGTTAAATGTTTTACGAATAATTTAAATTTTTAATTAGTTCTTATATGAATGATATGTTTTGAATAATGCGGTTTTTTCTTATTTTTGAACAATGTCTGAAATCAAAAAGCTTTCTATTCTCATTCCAGTCTACAACGAGGGAAATACTATTCATTTGCTTTTGCAAAAAGTGGTTGATTTAAACCTGTACAATGGGGTTGAAAAAGAAATTATTGTGGTGAACGACTGTTCAAAAGATCATACCAACGAAAGTGTTTTAAAATTTATTCAAGAATCGGGTAACAATTCGCTCAGTTATTTTTCTCAAACTGTAAATAAAGGAAAAGGAGCTGCGCTTCATCTGGCTCTAGAACATGCAACTGGCGATTTTGTAGTTATGCAAGATGCAGATTTGGAGTTGAATCCTGAAGACATAAATGCTTTATTGAAAGAGAAAATAGACAACAATCGCCTAGTAGTTTATGGGTCTCGGTTTTTGGAAAACAAACACGAAAACACCAATTACATTTGGCACATTATGGGCAATGGTTTTTTAACGAAGCTGAGCAATTTGTTTAGCAGACAGAAATTAACCGATATGATGACCTGCTATAAAATGCTTCCAACGGAACTCATGCGTAGTTTAAATTTAAAAGAAGAACGATTTGGTTTTGAACCCGAAATTACCGTAAAACTTGGAAAGATTAAGGGAATGAAAATTGTTGAAGTGCCAATTTCCTATAACGCTCGTTCAAAAGAAGAAGGGAAGAAAATATCTTGGAAAGACGGTATGCGTGCAATTTGGTGTGTGGTGAGGTACCGATTTAATAAATAGTTTTATAATTATAAAAAACTATATCTAGTTTTTAATTTTTTCGTCATTTATTAGCTGAACATCCCAAAACACAGGTTCCTTGAATCGAATAATCGAAATAAAATTGGTGCTTACTTCACGAATTAAAACGGAAGATAGCAAACCTGTAATTTGGGAATAAATGATTGAATATTCAGTTGTGAAAACGCCTTTTTTATACACTTTTTTTCCTTCCAAGTTACCGAACTGATCATACGTAAACATCACTTCTTCAATAGGAATGCTGTCTGTGTTTTTAGTACTTTTTATTGCTGCAATAAATCCTTTGTCTGAATAGGAATAATAGTTCGAAATTCGGTTTTGAGTAATAGTAAATAACTCTTCGGTTTTCTTTAAAAAGCCAAGAGAATCAAAATACGAAGTTGTTTCCATGTATTGGTTACCATAGGAATTGTATACTTTCTTTCGGAATTGACCCAAATACTCTTCGTATTTCATCGTTTCGGAATTCCAAAGTAAACTGCGTTCAATTTCTGGCTCTAAAAGAGAGTGAAGAGTGTCTATATCTCTGTAAACCTCCTCTTGTATTACACGACCTAAACTATCTCTGGTATATATTGTGCGTAGAAAACCTTTTTTCTGACTTTGCGACCATGTTTTTAGTCCTAGATTATTATATGTGTAATGCGCAACAGATGAATCTGTTAGGATTTCGCCCTTAGCTGTTTTGTAATGTCGGACCAAGTTTCCGAGTGTATCGAACATAAATTCGTAAACAAAGTCTGTTTGACGCATCACATCGCCTTGTTTTTTGAAAACGTATTCACCTTTTATTTCCTTTATTTTACTCGCTCTTACGAATTTCTTGTTGAAAAACGGAACATCTGTGAATGCGTTTCCAGAAGAATTATCGAGAAGTTGCGCATTTAGAGATAGCGAAACAAAGATTAAATAAAAAAGGACGAAACCGGTAGTTTTTTTTTTCAATTTATAAATTCGTCAAATAAGATAAGAGGAAACCCAAACCGATTGTTCCTATTGAAGACAAGAATAATGCAATAAATGATAAAGGTTGCACTTTAATTTTCTCCGTATTATCTGATTTACTCAAAATTACCATAATAATGCGCAAATAGTAATAAATACTGATACCAGAATTAACTAAAGCAATTAAAATGAGCCACCAGTAATTTGACCATAAACTTGTAAATACCAAATATTTACCAAAAAAGCCTGCAGTTGGCGGAATTCCAGCAAGTGAAAGTAAAGAGATTACTGCAACAATGGCTAAAAACGGATTTCTTTTGCCCAATCCGCGCAATGCTTCAATTTCATCTTCGCCATCATTGATCGAATTATTTACTGCAATAATTCCAAGAATTGCTAAACTATATGAACCCATGTAGAACCACAATAGAATTGGAGATTCCATTGATGGGTTAAGGAAAATTAAAAGCGTATATCCAACATGAACTATTGATGAGAAAGCCATAAGGCGTTTCATTTTTGATTGTTGAAGTGCAGAAAGGTTTCCTACAAAAAGCGAAAGTATAATTACAATTATTATTATGCCCTCTGTGAATTCACTTATTTTCCCAAATCCGTTTAGTGTCCATAAAATTTTCGCAAAACCAATAAAGGCAGCTGTTTTTACAACTGAAGCCATATAACCTGTTACTGGTGTAGGTGCTCCGCTATAAACATCTGGACCCCAAAAATGAAACGGAGCTGCTCCTATTTTGAATATAAATCCAGCTAATATTAATGCCACACCCACTAACAACATGGTTGTTGTTTCGGTTTGTGTACTTAAAATAGTTGAAATTTCATTGAAATCAAAAGATGCAGTAGCACCATAAATCCACGCAATTCCGAATAGAATAATTCCTGTTGCAAAAGAACCCATTAGAAAATACTTGATTGCCGCTTCTGTTGAACGCACATCTTCTTTATTTGAACCAACTAACACATAAACAGGAATTGTCAAAATTTCTAAGGCCAAGAAGAACATGAAAAAATCTGTAAATGCCGTCATCATAAGTGCACCGCAAACCGAGAAAAGCATTAATCCTAAATATTCACCTGTGTGTTTTGGTTTTTCTTTGAAACGCTCATAGCTTAACAACGAGGTAATTAAGGTAAGAATTAACAAGGTAAATGAAATTAGAAGAGCAAAACCATCAAATTTTAGGCCTTTGTATTGTCCCATCGAAACGAAAGGTGCGTAACCTTTCATTTGAAAAAAGATAGAGGCAATTGCTACTAAAAGTCCACCAATAGTTGTTCCAATAACCAAAGCTGGTTTCTTTGCAAAAGAGCCGAACAAAGCAGCTAGTGCGGTAATAAAAACTATAATTAAAGCATCCATTTCTTTACTTTCTATTCAATTATTTAATATGCGCCAATAGGGCTTCAATACTTGGCTGAACGTATCCAATTATTGCTTGTGGGAAAATCCCTAATACTACAACTACACCAATTATGATTGTAAGAACAATTAATTCGCTCCAATGTAAATCTGTAAACGATTCGTTTGTAGAGGGTCCGTACATACTCATTTGGTATGCTCTGAAAGTATAAACGGCTCCCAGAATTACAGATGTTCCAATTAAAACACCTAATAACCATTGGAAATCATAAACACTTTTGATAAGTAAAAATTCGCCAATAAATCCGCTTGTAAACGGAACTGAAACAGACGCAAATGCCAATACAGCAAACCAAAAAGCAAATTTTGGTGCTTGTTTTGCAAAACCGCCCAATTCATTTAACTGTCGTGAATTTGTTCTTCTTTCAATGATTTCAACCGCTAAGAACAAGCCAATTGCTACAAAACCGTGGTTTATCATTTGAAGTACTGAACCCGAAAGCGCATCATTTGTAGCAGTAAAAATTCCTGCAGCAATTAAACCAACGTGCGACATGGAAGCATAGGCAAACAAGCGTTTCATGTCTTTTTGCATTATTGCAATTACAGCTGCATACAGAACTGAAATAGTACATAGAATCACAATCCATTCAACTGTACATTTACACGTAATTGCTTCGGGGAATAGTGGTAAGATCCAACGAATAATTCCGTATAACGCCATTTTTAACATCAAACCAGAAAGCAACATTGTACCAGCCATTGGCGACTTAGAATAGGTTGAAGGTTGCCAAGTATGGAAAGGAAAAATGGGCATCTTAATTGCAAATGCAAGGAAGAAACCAAGCATCATCCAGGTTGCCACTGTTTTATCTAAAACGAGAGCGGCTAATTTTTCGTATCCGAATGACTCTGCTAAACTTCCCAATGCAAAGATGGAAGCCAGCATTGCAAGTGAACCTACAAAAGTGTAAATGAAAAATTTAGTTAAAGCCGCTTTACGTTCAGGTGCACCGAACAAGTATGCAATTATAAAAATTGGAATAAGCGTTATTTCCCAGAAAACATAGAAGAAAACTGCATCTAAAGCTAAGAAGACACCAATTAAGCCAAACTGCATGAAGAAAACCATGCTCACAAACGTTCTGTTATCTGCTATTTCACTTTTGAAATTCGAAATAAGAATTAACGGAACTAAAGCCGTAGTTAAACCAATCATCATGAGTGAAATGGCATCATAACCAAATTGGAGTGTAATTTTTCCTAAAAAACCTTGATTTACAATGTATTTCATTTCACCTGCTGTAGCATTGTAGTTTGCAAAAACAAAAGCCAAAACTCCAAAAACAACAATACTCGCTAGTATTGAAAACACTTTTACTCCCGATTTGGGAACAAACAACGCCAAAAGTGCAAACGCTGCTGGGAGAATTAATAATAAACTTTCCACTTTCTTAAATATATAATAATACGTAAAGAACAATTCCTACTAAACCGAAAACCATCCATAGAATATAACTATCTGTTCTACCTGTTTGCCATTTGCGCACTAAGTTTCCAGATTTTCCAATTACTTGTCCAATTCCAACAATTCCTCTGTGCAAGAAAGCTCCTTCGAAATAATGAGCACCTTTATCAGACAACCAAGTAATAGGTTTCACAACTAAGAAGTTGTAAATTTCATCGAAATACAATTTATTCATCGATAATTTTTCCCAGCCTTTCACTTGCGCATCTGCAACTGGAAGTGATTTTTTCTTTCCGTAAACAATGTAAGTAATGACTAATATTATGAGCGACATTCCTGCAGCTGCAATCATAAGCATTAAAGCGGTGTTCGGATTTTCTTCAGGTGCGTGTAAATGTGCATATCCACCCACATTTGTAGTAAACAATTTGTTTAAAAAATGTGCTTGGTCATGCAGCCAAATTCCAGGTAAGTTCAACAATCCTCCAAAAATGGAAGCAATTGCTAAAATAACTAATGGAATTGTCATCGATTTTGGACCTTCGTGCACATGGTGCTCTTGCTCATGTGTTCCGCGGAAAGAACCATGGAAAGTCACAAAATACAAACGGAACATATAAATTGCAGTTAAAGCTGCCGAAGCCATTAAAGCCACATATAGCCAAGTTCCATGTTCAAAGGCATGTGCAATAATTTCGTCTTTCGAGTAGAAACCTGAAAGTAAAGGGAAACCAGCAATTGCCAACGTTCCAATTAAAAATGTAATATGAGTTATTGGAATTTTCTTACGCAAACCGCCCATGTTTCGAATGTCTTGATCGTCGCTCATGGCGTGAATCACTGAACCAGAACCTAAGAACAACAAAGCTTTGAAGAAAGCGTGTGTTGTAACGTGAAACATCGCAGCGGTATATGCGCCCATACCAAGAGAAACGAACAACATTCCGAGTTGAGAAACGGTTGAATAGGCCAATACTTTTTTGATGTCGTTTTGTCGCATGGCAATAAATGCCGCAACTATTGAGGTCGCTAAACCAATGTAGAGCATAATTTCCTTTGTCATTGGAGCCGCTTCAAACAAGAAGTTCGAACGAACCGTTAAGAAAATACCAGCCGTTACCATTGTTGCAGCGTGAATGAGTGCTGAAACTGGTGTTGGACCAGCCATTGCATCAGGCAACCAAGTAAACAAAGGGATTTGAGCAGATTTTCCTGTTGCACCAATGAACAAACAAATAGTAATTCCAACAATTATCCATTCGTTTGAAGCAATTTTAGCTAATTCAAAGCGTTCAGCTAATTCTGTGTATTCCAATGTTCCGAATTTTGCGAGTATTAAAAACAATCCAACCAATAAACCTAAATCACCGATTCGGTTCATGATGAATGCTTTACGTGCAGCCAGTGTGTTTTTGAAATCTGTATACCAAAAACCTATTAATAAGTAAGAACAAATTCCAACACCTTCCCACCCAAAGAAAAGCACGAAATAATTGCTTCCTAAAACAAGTGTTAACATGGCGAATATGAACAAATTCAAGTAAACAAAGAATTTGTAGAAACCATTGTCGTGTTTCATGTAACCCATTGAAAAAAGGTGAATCAAGGTTCCAACTCCTGTTACAATGAGTGTCATCCACAAAGAAAGATTGTCTGCCAACAAACTTGCGTTTAATTGGAAGTTTTCTGTATGCAACATGGTGAACAAGTTTATGTGAACACTTGCACCATTTTTGATTTGGAAGAATGCCATTAATGCCAAGCCGAAAGCAATTGCCATTACACCTGTTCCAATTGCGCCAACTGTAGTTTTAGATAATTTCTTTCCGAAGAGTCCGTTTATTAAAGCACCAATTAATGGAAGTGCCATTACCAAAGGGATAATTTGAGCAACTGCCATTTTTAATGTTTTAATTTATTAAACAATCGAATATCTACCGATCGTGTATTTCGGAACAAGAGCACTAAAATTGATAAACCAACTGTTGCTTCTGCAGCAGCTACCACCATTATAAAGAAAACGAACAATTGTCCGTCTGCTTTTCCAAAATAGGTTGAAAAGGCAACCAATAAGAGGTTCACCGCATTCAACATTAATTCTACACACATCAACAAGATGATGGCGTTTTTACGGTAAAGTACACCAAACACACCTATTACAAACAACACCGTTGCTAAGATCATGTAATGTTGGATTTTTACTCCCGATTCAAACAAAGTTGCTAATACCATTTTATTCTGTAATTTGTTTATCGCGTTTAGCTAATAATACTGCTCCAACCATTGCTGCAAGGAACAAGATTGACGAAACCTCGAAGGGCAAAACGTATTTTGTAAACATCAATTGACCTAAGTTTTCAACCAAACCTGCTTGCGAAGCTACTTCTGAAGTTTCGATTGGCGTTATAGAAACTGCATCTCTTAGTGAGGCAACGACAACTGTTAGAAGTGAACCTGCTCCAACTCCTGCGCCAATTGTCATGTACATGCTATTTTTGGGTTCATTTTCTTTGTTCAGGTTCAATAACATCAAAACAAAGAGGAATAAAACCATAATTGCACCAGCATACACAATAATGTTTACGATCGCAATAAATTGTGCGTTCATTAAAACGTAGTTTGCTGTAATCATGAAGAAAGTGAGTACCAAGTACAAAACACTTCTAACGGGGTGTTTACTGAGAACAACCATCATGGCAGTTCCAACAGTGAGTCCACCCAAAATATAAAAAATTAGTTCTAAACTCATGAGTTCGCTGGGCGTTTACCGGTTAATTGTCGTTTTGTAATATCGATCGGATTGTTCAAGTCTTCGACTAATTTGTCTTTTCCGTAAATAAAATCTGAACGCTCAAAATAAGTAGGAACAATTGTGTCTGTTAAGAAAATTGCTTCTTTCGGACATGCTTCTTCACACAATCCACAGAATATGCAACGCAACATATTAATTTCATACATTTCTGCATATTTCTCTTCGCGGTACAGATTTTCTTCTCCTTTTTTACGTTCAGCAGAATTCATGGTAATTGCTTCTGCCGGACAAGCAACAGCGCACAAACCACAAGCAGTGCAGTTTTCACGACCTTCTTCGTCGCGTTTTAAAACGTGTTGACCACGATAAACAGGAGCGAACTCACGTGTTTTCTCTGGATATTTCGTTACGTTGTGTTGTTTGAATAAGTGTTTGAAGGTAATCCACATTCCGCCAAAGATTGCTGGCAAGTAAATGGATTCCATAAACGTCATTTTCTTATTCGAAACAACTTTTTTTCTATTTGATAAACTTTCCATTTTTTATCTTAATTGAATGTCAGATTTGATTTCAGTTTTCACTTTCTCAACTTTAGAAGTTGTTTTCGAGTTTTTATTGAACCAACCAGAAGTGTATGCAATTACAATACCTGTAATTAACAAGTTAATCATTGCCATTGGAATTAATTTTTTCCACCCCAAGTGCATTAATTGATCGTAGCGAAAGCGCGGTAATGTCCAACGAATCCACATGAAAACAAAGATGAAAAAGAAGGTTTTGAAAAGGAACGCCAGAGTTCCAAAAATTGTTAATGTAAGACCAGAAAAATTATCCATTCCTGGGAAGTTGTATCCTCCAAAGAAAATAGCTGCTATAACTGCAGAAGAAATGAACATGTTCACATATTCTGCAAAAAGAAAGAATCCTAATTTCATGGAACCGTATTCGGTGTGGTATCCACCAATTAACTCTGATTCACATTCTGCTAAATCGAACGGCGCACGGTTACATTCAGCTAATGCACAAATAAAGAAAATTAAAAAGCAAAGTGGTTGTTTGAAAACATTCCAAGTGAAATATCCATCGCTCCAAAAGCCGTGTTGCGACTCAACAATTGTGTTTAAGCTTAAACTTCCAGACATCATAACAATTGTAATAACTGAAACGCCCATTGCTAATTCGTAAGAAATCATTTGCGAACTTGCACGAATTGCGCCAAACAAAGAGTATTTATTGTTCGAAGCCCAACCTCCAATCATGATTCCATAAACACCAATAGAAACAATTCCCATGATGAATAATATTCCAATATTGATATCGGCAATTTGTAAATTGTAAACATTTTCGCCAGAAGTGTAACTTGGTCCCCATGGAATCACAGCTCCGGTTAAAAGTGCTGTAAACATGGCAATTCCAGGTCCGAGAATGAACAACCATTTATCGGCATTTTTTGGGATAAAGTCTTCTTTGAAGAACATTTTTCCAGCATCGGCAAGTGGTTGAAGTAAACCCCATGGCCCTGCTCGGTCTGGTCCAATTCGGTCTTGCAACCAGGCGGCAACCTTTCGTTCTAGCAATGTTAAATAAGCTGCAATACCTAATGTAATGGCGAATATAACAACGATTAAAATTATTGAATAAAGCATTTTTCTATCCTTTTAGTTTTTTAGCTTCGCGTTTTGCGTCGTTTGTCAAATAATGTCCTTGTGAGATTACGGAGTTGCGATTGATTACACGCGGACCCTGAATATTCCAATCTTTCTTGTCTTTTTTATCGAAACGACAATCGTTGCAAATCCAACCTGGTTTTCCATCAACGTCTTCTACTTCACCGTACTGATCTTTTCGACCAGTTACGCGTAAAATTTCGTCTCCGAACATCCAAACGGTAGCTTTTCCTGCACATTTTCCACATTCGCATGAAGCATTCATCGGTTTTAAAAACCAAACACGGCTTTTGAAACGGAAGGTTTTATCGGTTAATGCTCCAACAGGACAAACATCGATTACGTTTCCAGAAAAATCGTTGTCGATTGCCTGCTCAATATAAGTTGAAATTTCAGCATGATCTCCGCGGTGCATAACACCATGAACACGTCCGTTTGTAATTTGATTTGCAACGTAAACACAACGGTAACATAAAATGCAACGGTTCATGTGCAATTTGATTTTGTTACCAATATCTATTGCTTCGTAAGTTCTACGTTTTTCTTCGTAGCGCGTTCCTTCTTTTCCGTGTTCGAAACCAAGGTCTTGCAAGTGACATTCACCAGCTTGATCACAAACCGGACAATCTAAGGGATGGTTGATTAACAAAAATTCGGTAACTGCTCCGCGGTTTTCGTGAACACGTTGCGAAGATTTGTTTTTCACGATCATTCCGTCCATAACAGGAGTGGAACAGGAGGCAACTAGTTTGGGCATTGGCCGCGGATCTGCGGTAGAACCCGCAGCAACTTCCACCAAACAAGTGCGGCATTTTCCGCCAGAACCTTCTAGTTTACTGTAATAACACATTGCTGGTGGAACGACATTGCCACCAATTTTTCGAGCAGCATTTAGGATCGTTGTTCCCGCTTCTACTTCAACTTCTATATCGTCAATTGTAACTTTAATCATTGTTCTAAAGTTCAAAATTATACTAATGGAACATGTGCACTAGCAATTCCGAAGTTGCGTTTTTGCGCTTCTTCTGGGTGCGTTATGTGCCATTCAAACTCTTCTCTAAAATGACGAATTGCCGCAGCAACTGGCCAAGCAGCCGCATCGCCAAGTGGACAAATCGTATTTCCTTCAATTTTTTTATTGATATCTGCTAATAAATCAATATCGCGCAAGTTACCTTGTCCTTGTTCAATTCTACGCAACACTTTTTCCATCCAACCGGTTCCTTCACGGCATGGAGAACATTGTCCGCACGACTCATGTGCGTAGAAACGTGCAAAATTCCATGTATTTCGAACCACACATTGGTCTTCGTCAAAAACGATGAATCCGCCTGAGCCAAGCATAGAGCCAGAGGCAAAACCTCCGTCTGCTAAGGATTCATAGGTCATTAGGCGGCTATTTCCTTCTGCGGTTTTACAAATTAAATTTGCTGGAAGAATTGGAACAGATGAACCACCTGGAACTAAAGCTTTTAACTTTTTACCATTTTTGATTCCACCACACCATTGATCTGAATAAATAAATTCTTCAACTGAAAGTCCCATATCTATTTCGTAAACGCCAGGTTTTACAATGTTTCCACAGGCTGAAATTAACTTCGTTCCTGTTGAACGCTCAATTCCAATTTTCGCATATTCTGCTCCTCCTTCGTTCACAATAGGAACAACTGCAGCAATAGTTTCTACGTTATTTACAACTGTTGGACAGCCCCACAAACCTTTGACAGCTGGGAATGGCGGTTTAATACGTGGATTTCCACGTTCGCCTTCCAGTGATTCGATTAATGCAGTTTCTTCTCCGCAAATATACGCGCCTCCACCTGGTGCAACGGCTAGATCCAAATCGAAACCTGAACCTAAAATATTTTTTCCTAAAAATCCGTTTGCGTATGCTTCGGCGATTGCTTTTTCAAGAATTTTCATTACCCACATGTATTCTCCACGCACGTAAATGTAACTTTGATGAGCCCCCAAAGCATAGCTTGAAGTAATCATTCCTTCAATTAGTAAGTGAGGAATTTTTTCCATCAAGTAACGGTCCTTAAAAGTTCCCGGTTCTGATTCATCTGCATTGCACAGCAAATATCTTGGAACTCCTTCTGGTTTTGCCAAGAATGACCATTTCATTCCCGTAGGGAAACCAGCACCTCCACGTCCGCGAAGTCCTGAAACCTTCACTTCTTCTAACACGTTTTCGGGCGACATGGTTTTCAATGCCTTTTCAACAGACTTGTACCCTCCATTTTTTCGATACACCTCAAATGTTTCGATTTCTGGAACGTCAATGTGTTCGAGTAATAATTTTCTTCCCATTGCTTAGTTTGCTTTTTTGGAATTAAACTCTGTTCTCATTTCGTCAAGAAGAGCATCTACTTTATCGGGAGTTAAATTTTCCCAATAGTCTTGTTTAGCAGTATCTTCTAGTAAATTCTTGAACTTTCTGCATTGTAACATGGGCGCATAACCACATGCTCCTAAACATTCAGCCGTTTTTAAGGTAAACATTCCGTCTGCAGATGTTTGTCCGACTTTAATAGCTAATTTATTTTCCAAATGTTCAATCAATTGATCTGATCCTTCCAGCATACATGGGCCCGTTCTACAAACTTCAAGCACAAAATTTCCTGGTTTTTCCAAATGAAACATGGTGTAAAATGTAGCAACCTCATATACTTCAACAGCTTGAATTTTCAATATTTCAGCTACATAATTCATGGTTGGAACATCTAACCATCCAAATTCTTCTTGCGCCATGTGTAAAATGCGCATAATAGCTGATTTTCCTTTTCCTTCAGGAAACAATTTAATGATGCGATCCACTTCCTTCAATGCCTCTGGCTTGAATTCTGGTTTTTGTGTTGCATCAAAAGTTTTAACTCCACTCATAGTTTAAGCGTCTAATTCTCCTGCAATAACATTTAATGAACTTAAAGTCAAAACGGCATCAGAGATGGTTTGACCAGTAATCATTTCAGGATAAGCTTGGTAATAAATAAAACATGGTCTTCGGAATTGAAGGCGATAAGGTGTTCTTCCTCCATCCGAAATTAAGTGAAAACCTAATTCTCCATTTCCACCTTCAACAGAGTGGAAAACTTCTCCAACCGGAACGGGTGTTTCGCCCATTACAATTTTGAAGTGGTAAATTAATGCTTCCATTTTAGTATAAACATCTTCTTTCGAAGGAAGGTAAAACTCGGGCACATCTGGCGCGAAATGTTTACCTTCTGGCATATTTTTAATAGCTTGTTCAATAATTCTGAGCGACTGACGAATTTCTTCTTGTCGAACAGTAAAGCGGTCATACGTATCTCCGTGAGTTCCTACTGGAATTTCGAAATCGAAATCTTGATAAGAAGAATACGGGTTCATAACGCGCACATCGTAATCTACTCCAGCAGCGCGTAAGTTAGGACCAGTAAAACCATATTCCAATGCGCGTTCACCAGCAATTGGTCCTGAACCGATAGTGCGGTCCATAAAAATTCGATTGCGCACTAATAAATCGTCGAATTCTTTGAATTTGGCTGGAAATGTTTTTAAGAATTTATCTAGTTTCGTATGAAATGTTGGTGAGAAATCGCGTTCAAAACCTCCAATTCTTCCAATGTTTGTTGTTAAACGTGCGCCACAAACTTCTTCAAACAATTCGTAAATTACTTCACGTTGTTGGAACATGTAAGTAAAACCTGTTAGGGCTCCTGTATCAACACCAACAACTGAATTACAAACCAAATGGTCAGAAATTCGTGCTAATTCCATAATAATAACACGCATGTAATCTACACGTTTTGGAATTTCAGCACCAATTAGTTTTTCAACAGTCATTTGCCACCCAAGGTTGTTTATTGGAGATGAACAATAGTTCAATCTGTCTGTGATTGGTGTGATTTGATTGTATGGTCTGCGTTCAGCTAACTTTTCAAAAGCACGGTGAATATAACCGATGGTTTGTTCGGAAGCCAATATTTTTTCACCGTCGATTGTTAAGATATTTTGAAAAATACCGTGTGTTGCTGGGTGTGTTGGACCAAGGTTCAAGGTAGCAATTTCCCCATCGATTGTTTCGTTAGAGAATTGTGATGCTTTAGAATTGTATTTGTTCGAGTTATCGCTCATAGTTCCCAATATTATCTACCGAAGTAGCGATCGTCTTTATCTTCACGTGTTGCATCTTCCAAATGGTATTCTTTGCGCATTGGAAAATAATCCATCGAATCTTCATTGAGAATACGGACCAAGTTCGGGTGTCCTTCGAAATTTACTCCAAAGAAATCGTACGTTTCTCTCTCTTGCCAATTTGCGCCAACATACACATCAGTTAGTGTCTGAATTGTTGGGTTTGAAATTGGTAAAAAAGCATTTATACGCAAACGTATATTGTGAACAAGTGAATGTAAGTGATAAGTTATACGAATTTCTCTTTCAGCTTGGTCTGGAAAATGAGTAGCACCTATTAATGTCAGGAAAGACATGTTCAATTTTTCATTTTCTTTTAGTGTTTTTACAGCACTATGAACCGCAGTTGGGTTCATTTCGATTGTCAACAAATCGTAAGGCGTTTCAGCCGAAAGAATTGCTTCGCCGAACATTGATTTCAATTGTTCGAGCAAAGATTCATTGGTCCAATTACTCATCTTTGTTTAAATCGTATTTGTTCAACAAATGCTTGTATTCGTCTGAATAACGACGACGTAAAGATTCTGATCTAACTAATTTGTGAATGTTCATCATTCCTTCAATGATTTGTTCAGGGCGCGGTGGGCAACCAGGAACATATACATCAACCGGAATTACGCGGTCTATTCCTTGAAGAACAGAATATGTATCAAAAATTCCGCCTGAAGAAGCACAAGCACCAACAGATAGAACCCATTTTGGTTCCGCCATTTGCTCATATACTTTCTTTAAAATAGGGGCTAATTTTTTAGAAATAGTTCCTGCAACAATCAATAAATCTGCTTGTCGAGGAGAAAACGACATGCGTTCCATTCCAAAACGAGCAACATCGTAGTTTGAACCCATTGTTGCCATGTATTCAATTCCACAACACGATGTTGCAAATGGTAAGGGCCAAACTGAATTGGCACGAGCAGCCGCAATAACTTTGTCGAGCGTTGCTAATTGAAAACCTTCTCCATTGATGGTTTCAACCCCATTGATAACTTCTACTTTTCCCATTCGAGAGCACCTTTTTTAAGAACATAGAAAAATCCTGTAAGGAAAAACCCTACAAAGACAATAACTGCTAATAATCCATTTAAACCAAGTGCTTGAAAATTCACAGCGTATGGATAAAAGAAAATAACTTCGACATCAAATAATACGAATAAAATTGCCGTTAATAAATAACGAATAGAGACAGGAAAGCGGGCATTTCCGACTTCTTCAATTCCACATTCCCAGTTTTCATCTTTTGTTTTTCCGTTTAATCTTGGGCCGAGTTTGTGTGTAACAAACAAAACGGTTGCCACAAACCCCAGAGCCACAGCTGCTTGAATCAAAATTGGAACATAATCTGCGGGAGCCGCGATATGATTCGCCATGTTTTACTTTTTAAAGACTTGTAAAATTAAAACAAATAGTTAGAAATAAAGGTTTAAAAATAGTTATTTAGAACCTTTCTAAAGTGTAAGCGTTTGTTAGAATTTCAAATAAATCAATCTTAAAAGTTGAATTATTTGTAATAATGTTCTAATTTTGGTAAAGTTAGTAGCGTTAAATCGTTTGATGGATTTATTCCAAACAGTTCATGAAACGGTGGAAAACCCAATAGAAATATTGGGTTTTTTTGATTGATTGTAATTCTCTCTTTAAAAACGACTCACAAATTTGAATCTCTTATTTATCTTTATACAAATTTTTTAAGATGTTACTAGTTAAAAACTACGTTTGCGGACAATGGACAGCGGGTGAAGGAGAAGAACAAAAATTATACAATGCTATTTCAGGTGATGAAATTGGATCCGTCTCAAGTGCTGGACTCGACTTCGAAGTAATTTTAAATTACGCCCGAAAAAAAGGCGGAACCGTGTTGCGAAAAATGACTTTTCAAGAACGCGGACGAATGCTTAAAGCTTTGGCTTTGCATTTGACGGAAAAAAAAGACCAGTACTACGCAATTTCGGCATTAACAGGCGCAACCCGCGTAGATTCATGGATTGATATTGAAGGTGGAATTGGAAATTTATTTGCGAATGCATCTTTGCGAAAACAATTTCCTGATTTACCTTAT
The DNA here is from genome assembly GCA_031409255.1 of Crocinitomicaceae bacterium. Lineage (GTDB taxonomy): Bacteria > Bacteroidota > Bacteroidia > Flavobacteriales_D > Crocinitomicaceae > Fluviicola. The sequence continues at coordinate 8,872 of JANNWW010000143.1, read as the reverse complement.
TATGTAGACGGAACAGCTGCACCACTTTCCAAAAACGGAACTTTTATTGGTCACCACATCATGGTGCCAAAACAAGGAGTTGCCATTCACATCAATGCATTTAACTTTCCAATTTGGGGAATGCTTGAAAAAATAGCAGTGAATTTAATGGCTGGAGTTCCTTCGGTAGTTAAACCATCTGAGTTTACTTCCTTCGTTACAGAAGCAATGGTTAAAGACATTATTGCTTCGAAAATTTTACCAGAAGGTTCGTTGCAACTCGTTTCTGGATTAGGTCGTGGAATTATTGACCATGTTACGAACCAAGACATTGTTACTTTCACGGGTTCAGCATTTACTGGAAGAAAATTAAAAGCTTTACCGCAACTCTTAGAAAATTCTGTTCCATTTAACTTAGAAGCGGATTCTTTGAACGCAATGGTTTTGGGTAAATTTTCAACACCAGAAACGCCTGAATTCGATATTTTCATCAAGGAAGTTACAAAAGAAATTACAGTTAAAGCTGGACAAAAATGTACAGCGGTTCGACGAATTTTAGTTCCTGAAAACCTAATTGATGAGGTTCAAAAAGGTATTTCTGCGCGTTTAGCTTCTACAGTTATTGGCGACCCGAGCATGGAAGGCGTTCGCATGGGTTCGCTCGCAACTCGCTTGCAGGTTGAACGCGTGCGTGAAAATGTTGAATTGTTAAAGAAAAGTCAATCAATTGTTTATGGTGATTTAGATAATTTCAGTATTCAAGGCGGAAACAAAGAAAAAGGAGCGTTCTTTTCTCCAATTTTGTTCCGAAACGACCAACCATTCGACAAGCAAGATGTCCATAACATTGAGGCTTTTGGTCCCGTTTCAACCATCATGCCGTACAAAAATTTGGAAGATGCAATTGAATTAACGAAACTCGGAAAAGGATCATTGGTTACCTCAATTATTACTCCTAACAACAAAGAAGCGCTAGAATTTGTGGTGGAAGCTGCTTGTGTGAACGGAAGAATCTTGGTCTTGAACGCAGATTGTGCGAAGGAGAGTACAGGTCATGGCTCACCAATGCCCTTGTTAACTCACGGCGGACCAGGCCGTGCTGGAGGTGGTGAAGAAATGGGCGGAAAACGTGGTGTTATGCATTATTTGCAACGCACAGCAATTCAAGGTCACCCAACAACAATTACAGAAATTACGCAGCAATACCAACAGGGTGCAAAAGGAACAATAGATTCAATTCACCCGTTCAAAAAGCATTTTGAAGAATTAAACATTGGTGATCAGCTAATTACAGACAGCAGATTAATTACTCCAGAAGACATTGATGCTTTCGCTGCATTAAGTGGCGATAATTTTTATGCCCATAAACGCGAAACGAATTTTAAGGGCACCATGTTCGACGAACAAGTAGCTCACGGGTATTTTATTATGAGTATTTCTGCAGGTTTGTTTGTTGACAGTTACGTAATTAACCCCGTTTTATTGAATTATGGAATAGATGAATTGCGTTTCACTAAACCCGTTTATGCGGGCTCAAAAATCCACATTCGATTTACGTGTAAAGAAAAAATAACACAAGATGTTACTCCGAATGAAGAAGATCCTAAAACGTTAATTCAACGCGGAGTTGTGAAATGGTTAGTAGAAATGTTGGATGAAACGGATGAACCTTTGGTGGGAATTGCGACGATTTTGACGATGGTGCAGAAGTTGGATCAGAGTAACTAATGAATTTCAATTGATGAAATTAATTCTTACATATCTCGCTTTATTTTTCCTGTTTTCACCTTTCAGTAATTTTGCTCAAGAAGCAGTAAAAAGTAATGCAACTTTGAGAAATGAATATTATGCACTTAAAAAAGAAAGCGCCGCGGTTTTAAGCAAGGTAAAGCCATTGGAAGGTAAAATCAAGTCATATAAAAAGGAAATTGATAGTTTATTGAAAGATATCTATTCACACACTTTGAGGAATGCGAGAATGAAGTTATTTCAATACCGTGATTCACTGGACTGTGGAAATATAAATATCAAAGATCTACTTGCTTTTGAATCCGTGATGCCAGACTATGATATTCCCTTACCTTTTGAAAGACTGAGTGTAATTCAGTCAATTCCAGAAATTCAGACTATTAGTCCAACCATTCTTTTAGACACTTTCCCAATTCAAGTAGAAAACAGGAAATTAGAATCAGCAATATTCTTATTGGGAAGATCCGTTGAGATCAACACCTTTATTATTGAACAGTATAAGGAAGCGGCAAAAGACAAAGTGAATTTAGTGGAAGATATAAAAGAAGCAATTGCGAGTTATCAAAATACATTTGAAGTAGTAATGAAATTTAACAATCAAGTGGCTGACACAATGGTTAAATGGCACCAAAGATGCGGCGGAACTTGGCAAACGTGTAAATTATGTGATCACCATTCAATCATTCCTAAAGAAGTTCCTGAGCTTTATACTGTTGTTGATGTGCCAGCAGATTTTCCAGGTGGAATGTCTGCGTTTAAAGAATATTTGTCAAAAAACATGGTCTACCCTAAAAAAGCTTTGGATGAAAAAATTGAAGGAAAATGCTATGTTCAATTTGTAGTAGCTGAAAAAGGCTATATTTCAAATGTAAGGGTAATTCGAGGAGTTGTGTCTTGCCCCGAATGCGACGCTGAGGCAGTTCGAATAATTAAATCAATGCCTAATTGGACGCCCGGGAAAGTAAACGGGAATAATGTTAATTCGACTTTTAACTTGCCTGTTCAGTTTAAATTAAACTAATCCCGCAAATAAAACTCCTTCAAAACTCCTTCCGCTTTTTTCCCTTGAGGTGAATACTCAGTCTCGTCTTCACCCAAACTCTGCTTATTGAAGGGAAACCATTTCCAAGCAAAGCCACCTGCAAACCACTTTTGATTCCAGACCCTCGCGAACAAAGCTTCGTATGCAAGTGCTTGTAAGTTTGGGTTAAAGTTCAACTCGTTTTCATGTTCCCAAGGCTTTGAACACGCCCAATCGCTAGAGCGGTAGCCATACTCAGTAAATAAAATTGGTTTTCCCCATTTTTCTGAACATGCTTTTAAATCGAACAGCGGTTTTCCCCATCCTTTTTTCAAGATTCTCAAAGAAGGATTTTTACTTTTTGCCAAAGGGAAATAGGCATCAACTCCAATGTAATCGAGTTCCGACCAATAAGGAAAAGCAGCGTAGCAGTCCCAGTTTTCCGCATAAGTTAGCTTCCCGTTAAAATGCTTCTTTGTGAATGCAATAATGTTTTTCCAAATTTCGGGTTTGTTTTCTACTGTTTTTCCGAGTTCAGTTCCAATGCAAAACAAAGCGATTTTTCTTTCCTCAGCAATTTTTAAAAAAGGAAGTAGAAAGTTGCAATAAGATGTTTCAAACACTTTCCAATCAGTGTCAGAATCGAAGTTTATTTTACCCGTAAATTCCCCTCTGCTAACCCACAACTGTGGCTTTAAACATACCCGTAATCCTTTACGATGTGCTGCGCGAACACAAGAATCTATTCCATTTGGTGTTTCTCCCCACCATTGTGCTTCTGGAGAAAACTTTACTTTCGGATCTTTCAAATCGCTTATAAACGCAAAAGGCATTAAAGTAATAGAATTACTTCCTGCTTGCAAAACGGCATCAAAGCAAGAATCAGAAACGGGATCTGGGTTTCCTACAAAACTTAAACCTTTCCATTTGTTGTTAATTTCTACAATTACATGAATGGGTCTTTCGATCTCTTCTGTTTTTGAAGCACAAGCAACCACAATCAGTAAGAGTAAGGCTATACTGACACGAATTTTATTCTTTATCGATAGTTTCATTACACTAAAAGTAGCTAAAAGTTGCAATTCTTAGTGCGAAAATTTCGCTCGCTTTTTGTACTCCACCGAAAATTGACTAAATTCACATCCATCAAGTTAAATCATGAAGTATTTTTTTGTTTTATTTCTTTGTTTGTCTAGCGTTAATTTATTCGCTCAACCATATACGGGTGAAGGAAAGCCAACAATACCCAAGAAACCAAAAGGAGCAAGTTGTGCACCAGCAAATTCTAAAACTTTTTTAGAATACAATAACGTTCGCGCGCTCATTCATACAGGCGGAAACATTTGGCAAATCCCAGGTCAAAACCTTTCGCAATATGAAGTTCCAAAAAACTCAGGAATTAACGCTTTTTTTACGAGCGCACTCTGGATGGGAGGAACAGACGTGAACGGTCAGCTGAAATTGGCGGCCTTGCGTTACCGAGATGGAAACGATTATTGGACCGGACCCCTTACTGAAACAACTGCAGAAATCGATCCTTCAGAATGCACCAAATACGACCGTCATTTTGCTTCTTCCCAAGATTTAGTGCGTGAATTTGACGCTTGGTATGCCCAAGGATTGCAAGATGTATCAAATGGAACGGATTTACAAAACGAACTCTTTCCCAATTATATAGTTCCTGAATTTGTTAAAAATTGGCCCGCACACGGTGATTTATCTAAAGGTCAGGCCTATTACCTTGCTCCATTTTATGACCGCGATTTAGATGGTACTTACGATTGGAACAAAGGAGATTATCCGTGGTACGACATAACATTAACAAAAGATTGTACAGTAGATCGAAAAGTTTCACTTTACGGCGATTTTAACTTATGGTGGGTTATGAACGACAAAGGAAATATTCACACCGAATCTGGTGGTGACCCAATAGGAATGGAAATTCGCTCCCAAGCTTTTGCCTTTGCAACAAACGACGATGTGAATCAAATGACGTTCTATAATTATGAACTCATAAACCGTGGAACGCAAACACTTTTTAATTCTTATTTCGGAGTTTTTATTGATGCCGGACTTGGCAATCCGTTTGATGATTTTGTAGGGTGTGATGTGCAACGTGGTCTTGCTTACGTTTACAACGGAAATTCTTTCGATGCAGATAATGCTGGGTTTAAAGGTTATGGTAGCAATCCTCCTTCAGCTGGGGTAGATTTTTTTGAAGGCCCATACCAAGATAACGATTCTATTGATAACGCTTTCGGAATTGGAACTGATGAAGCATTGAACGGAATTGGTTACGGAGACGGAATTGTAGACAATGAGCGATTCGGAATGCGCCGCTTTTTGTATTACATTAACTCAGGTGGTGGTGCAAACCCCAGTCAAACAGACCCTACAAGTGCAGCACATTATTACAATTTTTTACGCGGACGTTGGAAAGACAACACCCCATTTTATTACGGTGGAAATGGGCATATCTCTGATCCAGATGTGAATCCAAGTGTTCCGTGCGATTTTATGTTTCCAGGAGATACCGATCCATTGGGTTGGGGAACAGGAGGAAATCCGCAGCCATTTTGGACAGAACAAACAGCAAATAATCAACCCTTCGACCGCCGTTTTCTTCAATCTGCCGGTCCGTTTATTCTTCGTCCTGGTGCGGTTAACAACATTACTGTTGGAATGGTTTGGGCACGTGGAATTGGCGCCGACCCTTTTGAATCTGTTGTTTCATTGCGAAGAGCTGACGACAAGGCACAAGCGCTTTTCGAAAATTGTTTCCGCGTTTTGGAGGGTCCACATGCGCCAGATTTAACCGGACAGGAAATGAACAACGAAGTATTGTTGTATTTATCTAACAATTTACCAAGTAATAATGAAAATGAAAAATACAAAGAATTTGATCCGTTTATAGCAACAACAACTCCAAATCCGGATAAATTTTACCGTTTTCAGGGTTATATGATTTATCAACTTCAAAACAACAAAGTTTCTGCAGGAGATATTTCCGACCCAACAAAAGCGCGTCTTGTGGCACAATGTGATTTAAAAGACAGCGTTACTCGTTTAATAAATTTCGAACAAAACGATGTTTTAGGAACAAGTGTTCCTGCCGAAAAAGTAAATGGAATAAATAAAGGAATTCAGCATTCGTTTAAAATTACACAAGACGCTTTCGCCTCAGGAAATACGAAGCTCGTGAATTTCAAACGGTATTATTACATGGCGGTAGCTTATGCTTACAATAATTTTAAAGACTTCGATCCAACAGACCCAACTTTGTTAGACGGTCAAAAGCTTCCTTTCCTTGGAAGTAGAAAAGCTGCAATTGGCGAAATTCGTGTTTTAGAAATGATTCCCCACAATCCATTGCCCGAACAAATGGGCACAGCTCATTATGCTGAATATGGATTTCAGCCTGAAATTACCCGAATAGATGGAATTGGAAACGGCTTGAATGAGTTAGATATTACTGCTGAATCTGAAAACTTAATTCTTCAAAACGGAAAACTTGATCGCTTAACTTATCAGGCAAACAAAGGTCCAATAAAAATTAAAGTTATAGATCCGTTGAATGTTGCTGCAGGTTATTTCGAATGTAAACTCAATGATTACGGAGTTAAACCAGTCGATAGCGCTTCGTTTACAGTTTATAGATACGATGAATTCAATGGAAATTTAATTGACTCTATTCAAAGCAATAAAACCATTCACATTGAAAACGAACAATTGATTCCGGAGTGGGGAATTTCGATTTCAATAAAAAATGAAAACTACTATAAAGTTACCAATCCGGATGTTGAATATAAACTTTTTGCAGAACCTATTACTAGTTCGTTAACTTTTGAAAACAATTCTAAACCATGGTTAACTACTTTTAATGATGTAGACAATTACACTCCGCAAAATTGGATTTTGAGTGGTCCAACTCCAATAGACACAAACCTCAACGACCCTACCTTGGGTGTTTTCAATCCGGCAAACTATTCAGATTTCATTTCCTTAGATCCTGATCAGAAATACGAAAAGTTAGTGGAAGGAGGAATTTCGCATTTTTCACTAGTAGGAGCAAACGTTCCAAGTTTTCCGCTTCAAACACCTTCGTTTTTCTTGGGTCTAAATGGAGCGCGAGATATTAGCACTATGGCGCGTGCTAGTGGTGTTGACATTGTTTTTACTTCAGATAAATCTAAATGGACCCGAGTTCCAATCATTGAACTAGGAACAGATGCTAGTTTAACCATTGGTGCAGCAGAAAAGGGAACTCTTCGAAAGAGTGCGAGCGTTGATAAAAATGGAAATTCGGACGGGGCAGGACAAGGTTTGGGTTGGTTCCCCGGTTATGCAATTGATGTGGAGAAAGGCCTTCGCTTACAAATGGCTTTTGGAGAAAACTCCATGTTTCAAGCTGAAAATGGAGCCGATATGTTGTGGAATCCAACTTCAAATCAAACAGATCAAAACAATACCTACTTAATGGGCGGACAGCACGTAATTTATATATTTGGAGAGAACATCGGAAATTCTGGTTGTCCGGCATACGACGAAAACAACTTGTATATTGCAGATAAATTAGCAACAAGTTCTTCGAGTGAATATTTGAAAGTTTACCGTAATTTAATGTGGGTGATGCAACCCAAATTGAACCCAGATTTTTCTCTTTTGGAATGTGATGCGCGACTTCGAGTACGCATAAATAAAGAGTATACGAAATATGCAGCAACTGGCGAGAATTCAGACAGACCAATGTATGGCTGGAACATGGACGGTTTTAAAACAGCCACAAACAATCAAGACGCGGTGCGCTCTAGTTTAGATTTAATAAATATTGTTCCAAATCCCTATTATGCCTATTCCGAATACGAACGAAATAAAGTGGATACACGTGTGAAAATTACAAATCTTCCAACAAAATGTACAGTTTCGATTTATAATTTAGGCGGAAAATTAGTTGATCGGTTTGAAAAAGATACCGAAGTTACTTTCTTAGATTGGAAACTCACCAATTCTATCGGAATTCCGGTTGCTTCAGGCGTTTACCTGATTCATGTTTCGGTTCCAAATGTGGGAGAGCGAACGCTCAAAGCTTTTATAGGTATGCGGCAATTAGACGTTCAAGGATTTTAGATGGAAAAATTTAGACCAATCATTGATGTAATTATTCCTGCTTACAACGAGCAAGATTCAATTGCGAAAGTAATCGCAGATATTCCAAAAGATTGGGTGCGAAACATTATTGTTGTTAGCAACTGTTCAACAGATAAAACAATCGAAAACGCAAAAAATGCTGGAGCAATTGCCTTAGAAGAAAATCGAAAAGGGTATGGCTGGGCTTGTTTGAAGGGAATGGAATATTCGTTTAAAAACCCAAGTGATATTGTTGTGTTTTTAGATGGAGATTATTCGGATTATCCTCAAGAGCTACCCATAGTTGTTGCCCCAATTTTGAACCAAAACATAGATTTAGTGATTGGTTCACGTAGTTTGGGGAAACGCGAAAAAAAATCGATGACTCCGCAACAAGTATTTGGAAATTGGTTAGCCACAAGATTAATTCGCCTGTTTTATGGACATAAATTTACCGATTTAGGTCCTTTTCGTGCAATTAAGACAACTGTTTTGCAAGATTTAAAAATGGAAGACAAAACCTATGGTTGGACAATTGAAATGCAGCTCAAAGCAGTTAAAAAGAAATACAAGTGCACAGAAGTAGCGGTGAACTACAAACAACGAATCGGAGTTTCGAAAGTTTCGGGAACCGTAAAAGGTACTGTACTTGCCGGAATAAAAATTATATTTGCAGTCTTTAAATACTTATGGAAGAAATAAGTATCAGTTAATGAACACATTAAACTAAACAAATGAATAAATTTTTCGCATTTATTTTCTCTTTTTTCATTTTAGCAAGTGCAAGCGCACAGATGAATAGAACCGTTTCGGGTTATTTTTTTGATAGAAGAACTAACGGTCCGGCTGATGGAGTTCCCGTTCAGTTAATCAACAAGGAAACAAAAAAGAAATACCTTGCAACAACAAACGAAGACGGAAAATTTGTGTTCAAAAAAGTTGCCTTGGCGGCAAAAGACACAGTAAATTTTGAGCTTTCTGTTGCCAGTAAAGATT
>JANNWW010000142.1:0-17018 GCA_031409255.1 Crocinitomicaceae bacterium | reverse complement strand
CCGACAGCAGATTTTGATGTAGCTACAATAAACGCTTGTGTGCAACCGCTTGTAGCAACATTTACAAATTTAAGTTCGGGAGCAATAAATTATGAATGGAATTTTGGCGACGGACAAACAAGTTCGCTCACCAATCCTAATCACACCTATTTAACAGCTGGAACCTATTCTGTTTCTTTAATTGCAAGTACAATTTACGGCTGTAAAGACACGGCAATTGCCATTGTGAATAGCTATCCGCAAGCAATTGCAAATTTCACTTTACCGAACGATTCCATTTGTCAGAATGAATCAGTTATTTATATTTCAACGTCTTCATTTGCTGATTCGGTGCAATGGAATTTTGGAAATGGAAACCTCTTAACTGGAAATACGGTTTCTTATGCATATCCGCAAAGCGGAGTTTATCCGGTCGAATTAATTGCATTTGGACAAGGAGGCTGTAACGATACCGTTACGCTGAACACACAAATTGTAATTATGCCTTCTCCAAGTGCTGACTTTAGTTTTGAGAACATTCAAAATACAGATCCGCTTAGTGGAACAGTTGAATTCACAAATTTGAGTTCAGGCGGAACCATATATGATTGGAGTTTTGGAAACGGAAATTCGTCAACTGAAGAAAACCCAACTGAACGCTACAATAGTTTCGGAGAATTTTCAGCTGAATTAATAGTTACGAGTGATTTTGGGTGTAAAGACACCATAATTCAAGTGGTTTTGGTAGATTTCTTCTTTGGTTTGTATATTCCAAACGCCATGAACCCAGGTCATTCAGAATTTGGAGTTGCTAATTTTATTCCAAAAGGCGTGGGTTTGCAGAGCTTTGAATTGTTAATTTATGACGATTGGGGGAACCTCATTTGGTCGACAAGTGCTTTAGATGCAGATGGCAGACCAACAGAATATTGGGATGGAACGTTTAACGGCGAACCAGTTCAGCAAGACGCATACGTCTGGAAAGCTTCCGCAACATTCTTAAACAATCAGGTTTGGGAAGGAAAAGAATATCCAAACGGTCGCTTGAAACGATCTGGAACTGTAACTATAATTCGATAAGTATGAAGCAGATTATTTCCATACTTGTATTCTTTTTTGCGTTGAACATTCATGCACAAGATGCAAATTTTTCACAGTTTTACAATAATCCTATCTATTATAATTGTGCAATGACAGGCATAAATAATGGAATGAGTTTCCGTTTGAACGCGCGCAATTTATGGGGCCCAATTCCCGGTCGATTTAATACTTTTTCAACTTCCTTAGAAGCACAAACAGTATACAAAATGGGCTTAGGAATAAATGCTTTTTCAGATGTTGGTGGTGAAGCATTGCTTCGTACTTCGGCCGCATATTTAAATTATTCGTACAGACCAATTGATACTAAAAACTTCATACTTCAAGCAGGAGTTGCCGGAGGTTTCGTACAAAAATCTGTTGATTGGAGTAAGCTAACTTTTTCAGATCAGTTAGATGAAACCCTGGGAAGTGTTAATCCTTCAGCATTTAATAGACCAAATTTCAACACTTCATCGTATGCCGATTTTCAAGCTGGATTAGTTATGCGTTTCAACGGAGCAACTAAAAAACACCGCGGAGCATTTAAGCGTTTCTCGATGACAATGGGTGGAAGTATTCACCACATGTCGCAACCAAAAGATGTGTTTTTAGGAGATAATATTACTTTACCAATAAAATATGTTGGGCACTTTAGCTCAAATATTCTCTTGAATGACATCATTCTTCAGCCTGGTTTTGTAGTTGAAAAACAAAATGAATTTAGAACATTTTCTTTTGGGGTTAATATTGTCAACAAACCTTTCACGATTGGTTTATGGACACGTAACCGAACAGCAGCTTTAAGTGGAAAACAATTCGATTCATTTATTGCAACTTTTGGAATCAATCTACCCGACAAAGGAACAATGGCTTGGCGCATCATGTATAGTTTCGATTTTACTGTTTCACGCTTAAAAACAAGTTCTTATGGTTCGCACGAACTAACACTGATCATGGATTTCTCGGATCGCGTTTTATTTAAGGGAAGAGCAAATTCGAAAAGTATTCGCAGAAGATATCAGTGCCCGAAGGATTTTAGTGGGTATCAGTAAAAGTGTTAAAATTATTTAATCGATTATTTTTGAAAATTTCAAAATGTATCAATTTGAGTGTTTTACAATGTTTTGATTTTTTCGATAAGTTTGTGCAACTAATCTTTCATCAACTTAGTCAATAAACACGCAATTATATTTACGTCCTTGCCCATTCTCCACATTAAGAACACCTTCACTTCCTTTTATTCTAGAGCAAGTTAAAAGCGTTCCATCCCATAATTTTAGAGTGTCTTTTCCATAACCATAGAAAATGATTTCAATAGATTCATTTACATATTCAAAATCTTTTATATTTGGATCAATTACTTCTTCAACAAAGCTGTTTACTTCTTTATTATAAGTTGGAAGAATTTTGCCTTCTTTTATAAAAAAGGGTAAAAAACCTGGTTCTGCTGGTACTTCATAGTAAGACATTCCACTATAAACTTTATTTGACCAATAGTGATACCAATTTCCTTCTGGTAAATACACTTTCCATTTTGTAGTTCCTTTTTTTAGATCAGCTCTTTCTCCTCCTGCGATTTCGATAGTTACAGGAGCACTTAAAATTCGATCACCTAATAAAAATTGATGGTCTTGTAAACTAGCTTCTGTATCTTTTGGATAATGCAAAGAAAGATGTCGAACCATTGGTAAACCCATGTCTTCAGCTTGTTGTGCTAAAGTATAAATGTAGGGAAATAACTTTGCATGTAGGATTGCATATTTTTTCCATTGATTTAATGTTTCAGCATCTTCATCGAAACGCCAATGGTCACACAATGGTAAGCCACGATGCAAACGCATTACAGGAACCAAAGCACCCAATTCTATCCATCGAAATAGCATGAGTTTGTCCATAGCTTTTGTTTTTTCACAATTATATGCTCCAATATCTATTGAAGTATTTGGATGAGCAGACATACCTGCAGTTGTTAAACCAATAACTTGTCCACCAAAGCCTGATAAGTTGTCATAATTTGCGTTTCTATCACCTGTAAAATGAAAGTCGACATTAGATTGTTGACCAATTGCTCCACTTCTAGAAAAAATTGTGATGTCTTTATTTGGATAATTTGTTTCACAAAAATCTTGTGCAGCTTTTGCCCAATAGAGTGGATATTTATTATGCATTGTTAACCCAAATTCACCATTAAATGAATGTGAATTGTAAGGCGTATACTCGCCAAAATCATTCATCCAGCCATCAACACCAGCACTCACTAATTTATCGTAAAACTTTTCGCCAAACCAAATTATTGCATTCGGATTTGATACATCTAGTTGAGATTCGTTCCAAATGAAAAATTTAAAAACGTAGGGATTTCCTTTTACATCTCGTGTAAAATAGCCTAATTTTTTTCCTTCTTCATAAATTGGACTTTTTTTGAAACCCATACTATTAGCGAAATAAGGTAAAAAATATCCAATATGTTTTACACCCGCATTGTGCTGTTCGGAAATCATTCGTGAATAATTTGGATAATTTTTTGTGTTCAATGTCCAAGAATCACTTGGCTTGAATATATTTTTATTCCAATACCAATCTTCTGCCATTATTGCACTTAATGGAATATTGTTGTCTCGATGTGTTTTCAGTACTTTTTCATTAACGACTTGCCCTTTTTCTTTTGATTGCCAGTCTGTTGAGGCTGCTGCCCAAACACCAAATACCCATGGTTTTGGTTTGTTGTATTTTCCAGTTTGTGCTTGATAACTAGAAATGATATTTAGTGGGTCCTCAGATAAAAATAATGTAGCCTCAAATGTATTTGAGTAATTTGTAACTTTTAGTTCTTTGGAGTTTGTTTTAGCAAAATCGAATTCACTATAATGGAAACTATTTAGCAAAAATCCATAACCGCGTAAATTTATAAAAAACGGAACTGGATAGTACGTAATGTCTTGTCCTGCTTCTGTTCCATTTTCAGATACAATGGGTAAATTAACACCAACTTCTTTACACCAATTTGAAACAATTGTTCCATAATGATTTGTTCTTCCAAAACGCATCCCCATCCCCATGTAACTATCTTCTTTTGAAGAAGTAAAATGTACAGAGATTCTGGAATGAATTAAATCACTTTCTTTCGGGGGATTAATTTCGGAAATAAGTAATTCTAATTTATTGTTTTTTAGACTATATTTAAATATAAAAAGCGAGTCATTTGTCTCACTTAATAAACAATATGTTACCCATTCTTTGTGAGTATCAGTAAAAGTTGCTTTGCTTACTGTTTTTTTAGTGTCAGATTTACCATCTATCCAAACTAAATAAGGTTTGCGCTCAAAAACTTTGCTGCCTTCAAAATGCTGAACACTTATCGAATTATTCATTACAAAAATTGAAGTGTCAGATCCCTTTTTCAGGACTTCAAACTTGAAAGGTTTTTCTGTAATTTTTACAGAATATTCGGAACCTTGAGCATAAAATAAAACTGGCGATGTAATCGCAAATAGAATTAAAATATAGAATATTATTTTTTTCATTTCCTCCATAATTAAATCAAAGTTAGATGTTTTTTCAAGTTAATATTGAAAAGTGTACAACTAAGAAAAACTGGACAATTTCAATATATGCTTAAATTTAACAATTTAAAATGTATAATCAATCAATAAAACACTTCCAATAGTAATATAGAATCACTAGATTACATTATTCAGTTTATGAATTTTGAAAAATAGGTACATCTTTATGTACCCCCTTATTTTCAATTCCTAGTCAAGTATTATTTTACTTTGCATCAAATGTTTATTAATAAATTAAAAACTATGAAAAAAATTCTAATCTTAAGTCTATTTTTCCTAATCGGAAATACTATTGTTAGGGCTCAAGCAGGTGCAGCACTTAATTTTGATGGCGTAAATGACTATGTCAATTTAGGAAATCCTTCTGCTTTGGATATAACAGGAGACATAACTGTTGAAACTTGGATTAATCCAGATGCAGCGGCAAGTGGCGCATTCTTTTTTAATGGTGGCGCATTCGGTTTTCCAGGATACGGATTTGCTTTATTTGGAACAACACTGCGCGTGGAACTTTCTACTGGAAGTGTAACGGTTCAAGTAAATAATACTGTATCAATAAATAGTGCCTGGCATCATGTCGCATTTACAAGAAAACAATCCACAGGTGCTGTACTAATGTTCTTAGACGGAGTACAACTACCATCAACAGGAACTTTCACAAATAACTTAGGTGTTTTTAGTGGAAATGGAACTATTGGAGCGTACATTGGTGGAAGTGGAGCTTTTTTTGAGGGTAGTATGGATGAAACAAGGGTTTGGTCTCGTGCTTTGTGTGAGACAGAAATTCAACATAATATGAATTGTGAAATTCCAACAAATAGTACTGGTCTTGTTGCTAATTATCATTACAATCAAGGAACTGCTGGCGGTTCAAATGCGGGCTTAAATACATTGACTAATTCAACGTCAAGTTCTGTAAATGGGATCTTAACTAACATGGCTTTGAATGGAGCAACATCTAATTGGATTGCTCCAGGTGCTGTTTCTGGTAGTTCTTGCGGTACTTTTACTGCTCCTACCGTAACTGTTTCTGCAGTAAATCAAACCAATCTTAACTGTTATGGTGAAACTAATGGAAGTGCAAGTGTTTCTGCTTCTGGAGGTTCAAATCTTGTATACGATTGGACACCTGGAACACCAACAGGTGATGGCACAGCCTCAGTCACAGATTTAGCAGCTAATATTTATACGTGTTCAGTGACAAATTCATGTGGAGGTACTGGCTCGAAAATCTTCACAATTACCCAACCTGCTGAAATAGTTAATTACGGTGTAACTGCCGCAACAACGTCGTTTTGTGGAAATGGCTCAACAACAATTACTACAATTGGAGGGTCTACTGTTGGAATTAATTATTATTTGCGAAATGGCTCAACTGTTGTTGCTGGACCTCTAGCTGGAACTGGTAGCCCTTTGGTTTTTAATACGGGAACAATTAATGCAACAACTACTTATAATGTATTTGCAGAAAAACCAGGAAGTACAAGTTTGAATTTTGATGGAACTGCAAATAAATATGTGGATCCAAATGTACTTAGTCCATTAGCGAATAATTTTACAATCGAAGCATGGATTAATCCTACAGCAACACATGAAATTGATGCACAATCTACAGGTGGTGCAGGTGGTGCAGGTGGTCAAAACTATGTGTTATGGCCTACATGGCGAAATCCATCAGGAGCAGGTGTTGGAATCTCAGCTGGAACAAACGGAGTAAGTGTTTACGAACACAGTTCTGGTCACATGCCTGCTTTATTGGTTTGGACAGGAACCGTTACTGGATGGACGCATATTGCTGTTGTAATGACGAATAAAACACCAACACTTTACGTGAACGGAGTACTTGTTGCAACTGGAGTAACAAGCGGTAGAGCGAATTGTTTTCTTTCTTTAGGAGCAGGTGCAGCACAATTTCCAGGTCAATTTGGAGGAATTGGTGGAGGTTCTTATGGAGGTTTTAAAGGAAGTATTGATGAATTTCGTGTGTACAACACACCGCTTAATGCTACACAAATTAGTGGTAACATGAATGCGTGTTTAGTTGGAAACGAAGCAAACTTATATGCTGCTTATAATTTCAACGAAGGAACAGGAACGTTGGCTGACGATCTTTCTCCTAACAACTTTAACGGTACATTAACAAATATGGCTTCAACTGATTGGGTAGTTGGTACGCCAATTTGTGGTACTAGTTGTAGCTTTCAAATGACACAAACTGCAACAGTTACTATTAATTCAAATCCAACAGCTAATTCTTCTGCTGGTACAATTGCTTGTGCTGGTGGAACTGCAAATGTTGTGGTTTCAGCTACTGGAGGAACAGCTCCTTACACTGGAATTGGAACTTTTCCTCAGTATAGCGGAAGTATAGGTTACATAGTAACAGATGCCAACGGTTGCACGAGCACTGCAAACGTTACAATTACAGAACCAACACAATTATATGCATCATCATCGGCACCTTCGATTGCTTGTTATGGCGGAACTACAACCGTTACAGTTAATGCCAATGGTGGAACAGCACCTCTTTCTGGTGCAGGATCATTTACCGTTTCAGCTGGAACACACTATTATACCGTAACAGATGCAAATGGTTGCGCAAGTTATACAGACGTTACAATTGGCGAACCAAGTGCACCGCTTTTAGCAAGTTCAACCTCTACTTTAATTGCTTGTAATGGTGGAACTTCATCTGTTGTTGTTTCGGGTAATGGTGGAACTGCTCCTTATTCTGGAACTGGAACATTCGCTGAACTAGAAGGAACATTTTCGTATACTGTAACTGACCTATTCGGTTGTATAAGTACGACGAATATTACCATTACTGAACCAACTGAACTTTTATCTAGTAATACAGCTACATCAATTGCATGTAATGGGGGAACTTCAGATGTTTTAGTTTCAGCTACAGGTGGAACCGCTCCTTATTCTGGAGATGGAACATTTACTGAACTTGAAGGAACATATTCGTATACTATAACTGATGCAAATGGTTGTTTGAGTGCTACAGATGTTACGATCAATGAACCTACTGAACTTTTAACTAGTAATTCTGTGACATCAATTGCATGTGCTGGTGGAACTTCAGATGTTCTTGTTGCAGCTACAGGTGGAACTACTCCTTATTCTGGAGATGGAATGTTTACAGAATTTGCTGGAACATATTCGTATAACGTAACTGATGCAAATGGTTGTATGAGTACTACTAATGTTACGATCACTGAACCAAGTGGATTATCATTTAGTGCTTCTTCTTCCCCGATTTTATGTAATGGAGAATCGACTGATGTTTTAGTAACAGTTTCTGGAGGAACAGCTCCTTACACTGGAGCTGGAACATTCCCACAATTTGTGGGTACACAAACGTATGTTATTACTGATGCAAATGGTTGCGTGATTTCGGATTCTTTGACTTTAGCTGAACCAACTTTATTAGTAGCTAGTTCACCAGTAACAGCACTTGCTTGTTTTGGAAATACTGCAGAAGTGGAAGTAACAGCTACAGGTGGAACAACTCCGTATTTTGGAACACAAATTTTTAATGTAAATTCAGGTGTTCAGAATTTCACTGTTACAGATGGAAATGGATGTACAAGTTCAACAACAACAACTGTAACAGAATCTGCACAAATAAATAATGGAACAACGACTAATGTACTTACTATTTCATCCCTTGAAAACAATGCAACTTACCAATGGATCAATTGTGCGAATAATTCAATCATTGCTGGTGAAACGAATCAAAGTTATACAGCAACTGCAAATGGATCTTACGCAGTTATTGTTACAAATGCAGATGGATGTTCAGATACTTCGATTTGTCAAGTAATTAATAATGTTGGAATAAATGAGCAAACGTTTATCAATGTAAGTGTTTATCCAAATCCAACAAATAATGAAGTGACAATTGAAATGACTGAAACTTTTGCACAAGTTGACGTAATCAATGTTAACGGCGACTTACTTTCATCTACTGAAATAGAAAACGGTGGAAAAGTTAGTTTGTTAGATTATTCTGCAGGGATTTACTTTTTGAAAATCACTACACAAAATGGGTCTTCAACGGAGCGAATTATTAAAAGATAGTTCACTATAAAACCAATAATTTAAATCGAAATTTAAATCGAATAACCCGCTAGTTTTAAACTAGCGGGTTTTTTATTGAACTTAATTATAAAAGATTAACGTAAAACTGGATTCAGTTTACAAAAAAAAGAAATTAGAGATTATTGTTTGCTTTGTAATATTTTGCGATTAACTCTCCTTTACTATTGATTTCTAATTTGCCATAAATTTGCCGTATATACTTGCGAATGGTATTAATTGTAACACCAATTTTATCGGCAATTAATTTATAACTTAAACCATCAACGATACCTGTAACTACTTCTAGTTCTCGATGGGAAAGGTCTTCCTTCACCGTGTGAGTTGGTTGAAAATAATCAAATACTTTTCGTGCAATAGAGGGAGTGATTGCAGAACCTCCATTCAGTACATCAACAATTGCTTCTTTGATTTCCGAAAGTGGAGCATCTTTATCAATATAACCAGCAGCTCCAGCACAAATCGATTTGAAAATACTTTCACTATCCGTCATAACTGAAATAATGATAATTTGTATTGAAGGAAATTTATTTTTTATGGGTACAATTCCATCAATACCACTCATTCCTGGAAGGTTGATATCTAACAACAATATTTCTGCTGTTTCGTGAGTTGATTCAAGAAATTCTTCCACAGAATCGAATACAAAAATGGTAGAGAACAACTCAGGATACTTTGATAAATAAGTAACCATTGCGTTACGAATTCCTCTATTATCTTCAACTATAAAAATTGGAATCGCGCTCATCGTTTAGAAAATATATTTTGGTTTAGTGGAATATGAATGAATATTTCAAATCCATCTTCCGTCTTAAATGTTATTTCTCCATCTAATTTCCGCACTCTATTTTTCATGTTTGAAAGTCCCATTCCGGTTGAAATCTTTTGTTCTTTTGTATTTGTGGTGTTAAAAATACGAAGCGAAAGTGTTTTTTCAGTCAATTTGAGTTGTATATCTACTTTTCCATGATCTCCATGACGAAGCATATTGGTCAATGCTTCTTTGTAAATAAAAAACAATTCTTTACGCTGTATTGGATTTAATTTTGGATTTCTTTCAGCAAAATCATGTTTAATTTGATAATCAATGTGCGTTTTTTTGAATAAGTTATAGGCTAATTCATTCATTTTATCGAACAAATTAATAACGGTTTCGTTTCGATCGTCGATACACCACACCAAGTCACGCATTCCAGAAACAGCAGACCTACAGTTTGTAGATATTTCATTAAATAGCACTTTTTGTACGGGTGTCGCTTCTTCTTCCAATAACTCAGATTCCA
Organism: Crocinitomicaceae bacterium; assembly: GCA_031409255.1. GTDB lineage: Bacteria > Bacteroidota > Bacteroidia > Flavobacteriales_D > Crocinitomicaceae > Fluviicola. Next base: position 7,009 of record JANNWW010000142.1, on the reverse strand, counting down.
TGGCAATTTTGGTAAGCGTACTTCCAAAATTATCGTGAATATCACTTGCGATTTCATTACGTAATTGATAAATCAATTGGTATCTTTTGTTTCGCTGATACATGACATAGGTCAAAATAGAACTTAATCCTGTTAATAGAATTAGAATAAACCACCAAGTTTTATAAAATACTTGATCAACGGTTAGTTCAACACGAATTTTATTTGAAATTTTAGTTCCTTTTGAGTCTGTGGCGCGAACAAATAACACATATTTTCCTGGCGCCAATCCAGTAAAACGGATGTGGTTTTGTGTTCCTAAGTATTGCCAATTTTTATCGTAGCCTTTTAAGAAATACTCATACGTGTTTTTTTCTGATCTTAAAAAATTGTCCACAAAAAACTCTAAATACAAATGACTCAAATCAGGAGACAGGTGTAATCTTTTTTGTAATTTTTGGTCGTTGTATTCCGTAAGTTTTAAATTATTTTCCAAAGGGATTTCCACTTTTGAAATAATTAATTTTCCTTGTTTTCGAATTTGTTTTTTTTCCGTTCCGGGCAGAAAACTGTTGATTCCGTTGATTCCGCCAAAAAACAGATTTCCTTTTCTAGTTACAAGGTTTGATGAATGATTGAACTCGTTATTTGAAAGTCCGTCTTCTAAATAGTAATTTTTTATTTTCTTATTTTTTAAGGAATAAGAACTCAATCCTTTATTCGTCGCTATCCAAACATGTTGGTTAAGATCTTGCGTTAGAGAAGCAACTCCATTGTCACAAAGTCCGTTGTTAATGTTTAAATATTCCAATTTATTTCCTTTTCGGATTGCAATTCCTTTTGATTTCGAAGCAAACCAAGTCTGTCCTTTCGCATCAAAAAGAACACAATTTAAATCGTTAAATGGAATATAATTAGTTCCTTTTCCCTTGTTGTGGTAATGTTTTAAAGGGTTCCCTTTTTCATTAAAAACGAATACACCTTTATCTGTGCACACCCACAAGCTTCCGTCAAGGTGTTGTTTTATATCGGAAGTTTGACATTTCGAACTCACATTTAACTTGCCAAAAATGAGATCTTGGAGGTAGTATTTGTTTGTTTTCGTATTGAAACGTAAAATTCCATCATAGCTGGCTAACCAAAAATCACCATCTTTAGCTATAACTGCTGCTTTCAAATAAATCCCTTTGTAACTATAAATTACTTTTGTTTGTTGATCAAATTGGTGTATTTCTCCTGTTCGTTTATTGACTGAAATGATACCGTAACCCTCACAGGCAGCCCACAATTCATCTTTATTCTTTTCAAATAATTTGTATGGGGTATAAGGAATTTTATTGTCAAAAAGTCTTCGCATACTTCCATTTTTATCAATTCGGAATAAACCACTATAACCTCCAATGAATAATGTTCCTTCTTTATCTTCCAACATTCCTCTAAAACTAGGAATGTAATTTGGAGCCTGAAATTGGTCTGTGGTGAGTAAAGTTTGAAACTTTGATTGTTCGTTAGTGGTTTTGTAAACTCCTGAATTGGTGCAAAGCCAAATATTTGAGGAGCGGTCTTCAAATAAAAAATTCAAGTGAACATTGTCTTTTGGATCAAACAGAAATGAGGTGTAATCTTTCAAAAGTTTATTTCGAAAATCATATTTTTGAAGTGTTTTACGATCATTTTGAATGGCCCAAACATTATTAGAGTTGTCTTTGTGTACCAGAAATGTTTCTGGACCAAATTGCTTTAAAACAGGTGTTAAACTTTGCGTTTTTAAATTCACTTTTACAAAACCACTCTTTGTTGATGCGACAATTCCCTCACCACGAATGTTTTGAATATTGCCGTTGTGCTTAAGAAGCTTTTTTTCAGAGGCAAATTGGAAACACTTATTTTTTTTTGTGATATAAAAAATCCCTCTGTTTTCAGACATAATGAATACGATTCCATTACAATAGGTGAGATGAGGTCTGATGCCAAATTTCTTATCTGAGGTAATGGTGTTTTCAACTAATTCAAAGTTCTTATTGAATTCTTTTTTCTGAACTTGCCCATCAGCAGAACTAACCCAAATAGTTTTATTATCATCCTCAACGATGCAAAATACTTCTGTAGAATTTCCAGCAGAATTTTTAAACGGGAAATAATTGCGCTTAATTTTATACGTTTTTAAATCTAAAACACTGATTCCATTCGAAGTCGCAATCCAAAGTAGTTCGTTTTCCGATTGGTGAAGGAAATTGATTTTATCAGAGATTAAGCCTTTTAAATTCTTGACACGAAAATACTCGAATGAATAACCGTCAAATCTACTCAAACCATTATCTGTAGCGAACCAAATGAAACCTTTTTTATCTTGAATTCCATGATTTACATTTCGCGCAGCAAGTGACTCGTTTTCACTCCAATGCTCAACGTTCTGGCCAAATCCAAAGCAGGTAACAAAGGAGATTATTAAACCAGTTTTGATCCTAAAAAACATACTTTTATATGGTTTATGATTGTTCACGCTTTTTCGATATATAATTTAAATGTAACTAATTAAACTGGTTTAGTCTCAAAAGTAACTTTCGCTTTTATTTTTCAATTAGCGTTAATTTGCAATCCATCAAAAATGAAAATTATGATGAATCCTAAAACAAAAAAAGCGCCCACCCAAAGAGTGAACGCTTCGTATTATTGTTCAAGAATTAAAGCTTAAGTCCCAATTCTTTCAATTGTTTTTCGTCAATTGCACTTGGTGCATCAATCATTATGTCACGACCAGAATTGTTTTTCGGGAAGGCAATGTAATCACGAATTGAATCAGAACCACCCATTGTTGCAACCAAACGGTCTAAACCGAAAGCTAAACCTCCGTGTGGTGGCGCTCCAAACTCAAATGCATTCATCAAGAATCCAAATTGTGTTTGTGCTTCTTCAGGAGTAAATCCTAATAAATCAAACATACGTGCTTGTAAATCGCGGTCGTGAATTCTGATAGAGCCTCCACCTAATTCAACTCCGTTCATTGCTAAATCGTATGCATTTGCACGAACTTTTCCAGGTTCTGTTGCAATCAATTTCATGTCTTCTGGTTTTGGAGACGTAAACGGATGGTGCATTGCATGGTATCGTCCGTTTTCTTCGTCCCATTCCAATAGTGGGAAATCTAAAACCCACAACGGAGCAAATTTATTCGGATCACGTAAACCTAATTCGGTTCCCATGCGCAAGCGTAATTCATTCATCTGTTTGCGTGTTTTGTCTAAATCGCCACTTAAAACGAAAATCAAATCGCCTGCTTTTGCTCCAGATGCTTCCGCCCAAGATTTTAGAGCTGCTTCGTTGTAAAACTTATCTACAGATGATTTGAATGTTCCATCTGCATTACATTTAACATATACCAAACCTTTAGCACCAATTTGCGGACGTTTTACCCATTCGGTAATTTCATCCAATTGCTTGCGCGTATATTCTGCTGCGCCTGGAACTGCAATTCCGATTACGGCTTCTGCAGAATCAAAAATTGCAAAATCTTTGCCTGCTGAATGCGCTTTTAAATCGGTGAATACCATTCCAAAACGAATGTCTGGCTTGTCGGAGCCATATTTTTCAATTGCTTCAGAATAATCCATTCGCGGAAAATTTCCTTCGAACTCAATTCCTCGAACCGATTTGAAGAGGTGTTTAATGAGTCCTTCAAACGTATTTAAAATATCTTCTTGTTCCACAAAAGCCATTTCACAATCAATTTGCGTGAATTCGGGCTGGCGGTCGGCGCGTAAATCTTCGTCTCGGAAACATTTTACGATTTGATAATAGCGGTCGAAACCTGAAACCATCAATAATTGCTTGAATGTTTGCGGAGATTGAGGTAAGGCATAAAATTCACCTTGATTCATCCGAGATGGAACAACAAAATCGCGTGCTCCTTCAGGTGTAGATTTAATCAAATAGGGTGTTTCTACATCCCAAAACCCTTGCTCGTCTAAATATTTACGTGTTTCGAGTGCTACTCTGTTACGCAGCAATAGTTTTTGTTGAACTGGATTGCGACGTAAATCTAAATAACGGTATTGCGCACGAATTTCTTCGCCACCGTCTGTTTCGTCTTCAATTGTAAATGGTGGAAGTTTTGCTGCGTTTAAAACTGTTAACTCTGTTACTTTAATTTCAATTTCACCTGTAGGAATTTTGTTATTCTTGCTAGACCGCTCAATAACTGTTCCTTTTGCTTGTATAACAAATTCACGACCTAGCTTTCGCGCTTGCGTGCAAAGATCCGGGTTTTCATCGAAGTTAAACTGTAATTGGGTAATTCCATAACGGTCACGTAAGTCAATAAAGGTTATTCCACCTAAATCTTTTGAGCGCTGCATCCAACCAGCTAAAGTTACTTCTTGTCCAATATGTGCGGGGCGTAATTCGCCACAAGTGTTCGTTCTAAACATTTTACATCAATTTTCGAGTTGCAAAAGTAATCGAATTAAACTTTTTTTGTTCATTGAAAGTCAAATAAATAAAGGGTTTTTCAGAAAAAAGTTATTTTTTTTAAATTCAGCTGTAACTTTTGATAGCTCTGTGGGTCATACTTTCAAATAACACTGAAAATATCAATTTAAAAATAAAGAGCATGAAAAAGTTAATTTACACAGTATGCGCCTTGATGATGATGACTCAAGTAAATGCACAAGAAGAAACGGGTGGTGAAAAACCAGACACGACTCGAATTAAAGTAGGAGGAAGAGAAATCATTGTTATTTCGCCGCCAGATATGGAAATTTCCGACGACGAAGACTTTGATGAATCAGATACATTAGATGCAGCTTGGGATTTTGAAGAAGACGGTCCTACATATGAACCACATTGGGCAGCTTTTAGTTTCGGACCAACAATTTTGATGAATTCTTCGAATAAAACAAGTTTTCCGATGGACAAGCAGTGGGAAAACGACCCAGCAAACTCATTTGCTTTCGAATTTAATTTTGCTGAACATAAATTTCCTATTTATAAGAATTACATTGGTTTATCGACAGGATTAGGCATTAACTGGACCCAAATTGGCTTGCAACAATATAACTTGAGCGTAAATTCAGATTCACTTTGGGCTGTGGTAGATACTACTGTAAATTACAAAAAGAACAAATTACGTGCAATCTATTTAACCGTTCCGCTTATGCTTGAAATCTGTTCGAAGGAATCTGGAAGTGAAGGTTTTTACCTTGCGGCAGGAGTAATTGGTGGCGTTCGAATTGGTTCTAGTGTGAAACAAGTAATTGGTTCAGATGGAAAAGACATCAAACAAAAAGAACGTTCTCGATATGCTTTGGAAGCTTTCAAATTAGATGCAACAGTTCGTTTGGGATATAACGATTGGGGAGTTTATGCAAATTATGGCGTCATTCCGATGTTTGATACAGACAAAACAGCAACAGTTCACCCAGTAACATTGGGTTTAACATACAATTTTTAGGTCGACTGAATAGTAACATTGTAGCAAAGCAACAGTCGAGAAACGACAATCCGAAAAAGGGTTGTCGTTTTTTTTATATATAAACTGAACAAAACAACTTAGCTTATAAATTTCACTGAATTTACCTGTGTATTTTCGCTATTAAAAAACGACTTTTTCTTTTTCCAAGTACATCCCCGAAAAAATTCTTACTTTTGGTTGAAACTGAAATAAAACAATGAACAAACTGGTTTTACTTTTCATTTTATTTTTAACGTATCAAGGCAATGCGCAAAATTCTTGTGGTTGCCCTAAAATGAATACCTACAAAAAAGCAAGAGACTTCGATTCAATTGTGACGCATAAAAATGTGGATTTATGGAAAGATGCAAAAGGTTTTCTAAAAGAAAAAAACACACGCTGTAAAGCTTTCGGACATCAGTTATTAGCACAAGCACAGCTCAGAATTTATAAATTGGAAGATGCAAAAACGAACCTCGATCGTGAAAAAGTATTGCTCGATTCTGCAGGTTGTTCTAAGTTTGATTATTTAGATTTTTATCTATTATTGGGCGATTTTTATCAAAAAAACAATCAAATCGAAGAGGCTGCAGATTATTTCGGGCGTTCCATTTACCTTGCATCGAAAGCAAAAAATCAGGTTGCACACTCACAAGCACTTTTAGCACTTAGTCAAATTCAATTCAGTAAGAAAAATAAAATTGAAGCGCAAAAATTACTATTTCAAGCGCAAGGAATAGTTATTAAATTGGGCGATAATGAACGAAAAATAGATCAGCTTATTTTATTAGGAAATCGCTATCTTTCTCTTTATCGATTAGAAAATAACCAAGCGTTTTTAGATTCTGCTAGCAATATTTTAAATTTTGGAGTTGGATTAGCTAAACGAATCAACTATCACGAAGGACTTATTAAAGGCTATAGTTCGCTCCAAGACTGTGTTTATTTTAAAAAGAATTACCGAAAAGCTATTCTGTATTTGGATTCAGCGCTTGCATATACTCAACCAAATAAGCATGCATATGAGCGCGCATTTATTTTTTCAGATCTTTCAGATTTGTACCTCGAACAAAAAAAATACGACAAAGCCTATCAGTATGCTGATTCAAATTTAGTTTACGCAAAGCGTTCGGGTAACATTCGCGAATATAGAAATGCCTTGGAGTTAGTGTATAATTCTGCTAAATTGTCGGGAGATTTTGAAGGAGCGCTGTCTATTTACAAAGAGTTAGAAAACACCCGCGATTCTATCCTGAAAACGAAAGCAGACAAGCGTTTTAATAGACTAGAAGAACGTTTTCATCGGGTTCAAGTTGAAAAATCAGAAGATGAATTAACCCAAGACAAAGTTTTGCTCGAATCTCAACGCGAAGTATTTGCTTTAAAGAAAAAATTAATTACTGTCGGAATTGTAGTGTTAACACTTCTAGCTTTGTATATTTTTATTGTATTCCGTCAGAATGCAATCAAGAAAAGTAAAAACCGTTTGGAAACGAAAAGACGATTAGATTTAGCTCGAATTAATCCGGATTTTATTTCAAAAGAAATTCAGCGAATTCAAGAAGACAAAAGCGCAGGTTT
>JANNWW010000141.1:0-2227 GCA_031409255.1 Crocinitomicaceae bacterium | reverse complement strand
CAAACAAATTACCCAGTTTTTTGATAGTCCTTTTGATGTAAATGGCACTTTTACCTTTGAGTTTGCAGAATGTGCTTATCTTAAGCAAGAAATTGTAAATGTAAATTGTCAAGGAGCCAATGATATTTTCAATATTATGGATCGATATACTTACACTGAATGGTCAAGTTGGTCTGTAGACGTTTTAGGTTGCTATTCAAATACAACTGGTGATTACTTTAAAGTTCCATCTGGTAAAAGGTTTTTCAAATGGCAGGTAAATAGATCGGGAGTTCTAGAAGAAGGAATTGATAGTATTACCTTTAATCCAGGTGAGTATAAGGTTTTAACAATAAATTATTAATGAATAATCTATTTTTTATCTTTGTTGTTATTTTTGTTTTTTCGTCTTGTGGTAAAACAAAAGAAGTAAAAATCAATGCTAAAAATGCAGCAACTGGTTTGCCGTATGCTGGTTTGGAGTACGTGGAGGTTACTAAATTAGGCATAACGAATACTTATTATGACACAATAAACCTAATACCAGGAGAGTACAAAATTATTACAATCGATTATTAATGAAAACTATATTTTTTATATCACTAATCTTTTTTATTCTCACATCTTGCAGCAAGAACAAAGAAGTAAAAATCAATGCTAAAAATGCAGCAACTGGTTTGCCGTATGCTGGTTTGGAGTACGTGGTTGTTTCTTCACGCACAACCGCCAACGGAGAAAAAATACCGAACTGAAGCAAGTGGAACTTTAAACAGCAATGGGGAGGCGATGGTTTCAATTAAACAAAAATCGGGAAGAACATACAGTATTCGCGTTGTTGAGCCAGAAAATACGTGTTACAACAAACAAATTACCCAGTTTTTTGATAGTCCGTATGATGTGAATGGAACTTTTACCTTTGAATTTGCAGAATGTGCTTTTTTAAAGTTTCGATTAAATAACATATCTTGTTTTGACGTAAATGATAAAATAGTGTTAGAAAGAAATACGGATTTAACAAATTATTATGGATTTACAGCACCCGCTTCACAAATTGGATGTGTTGATTATACAATGACTGAATTTGCTCAAATTCCAATGGGTAATTGGTTTTTCACATGGAAAGTTACAAAAAATAATGTAGAAACTACTTTTAATGACACTATTTTTCTCAGCAATGGTGAAGAATTACTGTATGAAATCAATTATTAATGAAGTTTAGGAGTCAATTATTCATTCTACTTTTCCTAATTGCTTCGTGTGGCAAAACCAAAGAAGTAAAAATCATAGCCAAAAACGCAGCAACTGGCTTGCCGTATGCCGGTTTGGAATATGTGGTTGTTTCTTCACGCACAACCGTCAACGGAGAAAAATACCGAACTGAAGCAAGTGGAACTTTAAACAGCAATGGTGAGGCTATGGTTTCAATTAAACAAAAATCGGGAAGAACATACAGTATTCGCGTTGTTAGACCTGAAAATTCTATTGCAATGATTGACAAGAGAAAGAATTACCTTAAATAAGTATTATTCGGCAAAGAAAGTAGTAATTTCAAAATCTGGGGCTTCAGCCAATTTTAACAATGTTGTTGTTGTAGGATTTATATTACCTTTTTCTAGTTCTCGAATATATTTCTCTCCAGTATTTAACTCAAAAGCAAGTTGAACCTTAGTCAATTTTTGAGATGCACGAATTACTCCAATTCGCTTGCCTAATTTATTTAAAAATTGTTGATGTTCCTCTTTAACCACATCCAAAAGTGCACGTCATTGAAAAATATTTTCGGATATAATAATCCGATTGTAATTTTTCAATATATTTGCTTTAACTATTCAGTATTAAAAATCAGAATAATATTAACTTATAAAACTGTTTATTTGAAACCATAGTTCAAAAACATATTTTCTGGAATTGCCTAGCTTTTCCGGAGTCATTATTAAACTATGCGCAGCGAAGGTAATTCCTTTTTTGCTCCGCCACAAAATTTTCAATTGTTTTATTTTTTAAGGCACTATGAATTCTGTTTTTATTATAGAATTGTTCAATGTAATCAAAAACTTTAAGTTTAGCTTCTTGGATTGTTTTGAATTTATTTTGGTACACACATTCTTTTTTTAATGTTTTAAAAAAGCTCTCAGCCACTGCATTATCCCAGCAATTTCCTTTTCTAGACATACTTTGAATTATTTCTGAATTTACATTTAATACATTTCTAAAATTAACTGACGCATATTGAACTCCTCTATCTGAA
>JANNWW010000140.1:0-10506 GCA_031409255.1 Crocinitomicaceae bacterium | reverse complement strand
TCGTCAGATATTTTTTCAAAAGAAATAGACGCTTCAAAATTCGATTTAATTTATGCTGGAGCTCAAAAAAACCTAGGTCCAGCTGGTGCAACACTCTATATTGTTAAGAAATCTGCACTCGGAAAATCTACCTCTCTTTTTATGCCAAGTTACTTAGATTTAAAAGTGCATGCTGAAAAAGATTCCATGTTCAACACACCTCCTGTTTTTTCAGTTTATGTTGCCATGTTAAACCTCCGTCATTTATTGGCGAACGGTGGCGTAAAATCTATGGGCGAAAAAAACTTAGCGAAAGCAAATTTGTTGTATAATGAAATAGACAAAAATCCTTTATTTGAAGGAACTGTTGCCAACGAAGACCGATCTGAAATGAATGTGAATTTCTTATTGAAAAACGAAAATTTAAAAGATCAATTCGATTCCTTGTGGAAGGAAGCTGGAATTATTGGACTAAACGGTCACCGATCTGTCGGTGGTTACCGCGCCTCCATGTATAATGCTCTAGAGCTCAAAAGCGTTCAAGTATTAGTAGATGTAATGAATCAATTTTCTCAAAAACACGGATAAATGAAAATATTAGCAAACGATGGAATTTCCGATGAAGGAAAATTAGCACTAGAAAAAGCAGGTTTTACAGTTATCACAGATAAAGTGGAGCAAGCCAACTTAGCTAACTTTGTGAACGAAGAAGGAATCGAAATTGTTTTGGTTCGAAGTGCAACAACAGTTCGAAAAGAAGTAATTGATGCGTGTCCGAACTTAAAATTAATTGGTCGTGGCGGAGTTGGAATGGACAATATTGATGTTTCTTATGCCCAAGAAAATGAGCGAATTGTAATAAATACACCGGCTTCATCCTCTCAATCTGTTGCAGAATTGGTGATGGCACATTTATTTGCTATTTCTCGATCGCTTCAACATTCATTCAAACATTTAGAAACAGGAAATTTCTCATCCTTGAAAAAACAATATGGAAAGGGAATTGAACTAAGAGGAAAAACGCTGCTTATAGTGGGTTTTGGTCGAATTGGACAGTCACTAGCAGCTTATGCCTTGGGATGTGGAATGGAAGTTTTGGCTGTAAATGTGCATGAAACAACTGTTCAAATTCCGATCGGACCTTTTCCTGGAATTGGAACAATTCAAATTCCAATAACCAGTTCAACAGATCTAATGAGTGCGCTTCCAAAAGCAGATTTCATTTCAATTCATGTTCCAAAACAAGCAGACGGTTCACCCGTTATCGGCGAAAAAGAATTTGAAGCGATGAAAAATGGGGCTGGTTTGGTGAATGCTTCTCGGGGCGGTGTAGTAAACGAAATCGCTTTACTTGCTGCTCTCGATTCTGGTAAATTGGCTTTTGCAGGCTTAGATGTTTTTGAAAATGAACCTACTCCTATGCCCGAATTATTGAAACACGATAAAATTGCGGTAACACCACATATTGGTGCTGCAACAAACGAAGCGCAAGATAGAATTGGTTTAGAATTAGCCGATTTAATTATTGCTCAATTTGGCAAAAAAGTAGTAGCATAATGGCGAAAATTCATCCATTCAAAGCAGTAAGACCAACAAGAGATAAAGCTCAGTTGGTTTCTACTCGTCCGCTAGAGGCATACCGTAAACATATTTTACGCGCAAAAATGGATGAAAACCCATTTACTTTTCTACACATTATTCATCCGGAAGTTAATAGACAACAGTTGTTGAAAGCTTCTTCAGAAGAACGTTTTGAAAAAGTAAAAAAACGCTACAAACAATTCTATGAAAAAGGAATTTTAATTCAAGACGAAATTGCGAGCTGTTATGTTTATCGGCAAACAAAAGGCACGCATGAATTTGTGGGGGTAATTGCTGGAGCAAGCTTAGATGAGTACAAAAACAACCAAATTAAGAAACACGAGTCAACAATTACATTGCGTGAAACAATGTTTACAGATTATCTAAAAATTACCGGATTTAACGCTGAACCTGTCTTACTAGCCCATGAATCTTCAACGGAACTAGAGCAGCTGTTGAGCGAAATAATGAAAGACCGAGCAGAATATGAATTTTCTACCACAGATACAATTAAACACGAAATGTGGGTTGTAAACCAAGCGCATTTGAACAAATTAATAGCCGCGTTTCTTCCGATTAAAAACATGTATATTGCAGACGGTCATCATAGAACTGCGTCTAGTTCGCGTTTAAAAGATCATTTAGAAACTACAAATAGTGCGAATGGAAAAAATCACAACTATTTCTTGGCGTATTTAATAGATGAAAAGAAATTGGAAATTATAGAATTTAATCGAATCGTGAAACATTTAAATGGTCACACCGAAGATGAATTTTTATTTCTACTTCAAAAGCAATTTGTTGTGGAAGAACTTCCAAAAGCTCGGAAACCCGAAAAAGAACACGAACTAGTTGTGATGCTGAATTACCGCTCGTTTCTTTTGACACCTAAAAAGGAAACGCTTTCTAAGAATGATGTAGTTAAAAACCTTGATGCCCAAATTTTAACAGATTGTATTCTTCAACCAATTTTAGGAATTGAAGATTTAAAAACATCCAAAGACATTGAATTTATTCCCGGAACTTTAGATATTAAACTTCTTAAAGACAAACTACAGAAAGAGGAAGGTTCTGTTGCCTTTTTACTTTTTCCTGTTTCAATGGAAGCAATTAAAGCTGTTGCTGATGCGGGCGGAATTATGCCTCCAAAATCTACTTGGATTGAACCGAAAATGCGCAGCGGTTTAACAATTTACAACATCAACGAATAAAAAAAAATGATTCAAGAACGATTAATTGAAATTAAAAAGCAAATTCCTGAAAACGTTCAGTTAGTTGCTGTTACTAAAACAAAACCTGCACAATTAATTCATGATCTGTATGTAATCGGTCAACGAATTTTTGGTGAAAATAAAGTGCAAGAATTATGTGACAAACATGATTTACTTCCGAAAGACATTGAGTGGCACTTAATTGGTCATTTACAAACAAATAAAGTTAAATACATTGCTCCTTTTGTAAGTTTAATTCACGCAGTTGATTCTTTGAAACTTCTAAAAGAAATAAACAAAGAAGCGTTTAAAAACAAGCGTACAATTAATTGTTTATTGCAATTTCATATTGCTCAAGAAGAGTCGAAATTCGGACTAAATTTTGAAGAAGCTGAATTCATTCTTCAATCGAAAGAATTTGTTGAAATGCAAAATATAAATGTTGTTGGAGTAATGGGGATGGCTTCATTCACAACCGATAACGAGCAAGTTAGAGATGAGTTTAGAACGCTGAACAATTATTTTCAACTGTTGAAAAGTCATTATTTTAAATTCAATTCCGATTTTAAAGAAATATCTATGGGAATGAGTGGCGATTTTCCAATAGCAATTGAAGAAGGAAGCACGCTTGTTCGAGTTGGAAGTTCCATATTTGGCGAACGTTAATTTACAATTTCACGTTTCTAATTCTTTTTTAATTGTATATTTACCTCATGCTAAAAAAGATTTTACGACTCAGTTTTTACCTTTTTATTTTCACTTTAATTTTTGCTTGCAAGAAGAAAAAAACAGCAAATGCAACTGTTAAAATGCAAGAATTTATAACTGAAATTTCAGTTTATGCCCGTGAATTTGATTCAGATTTTATAATTATTCCTCAAAATGGTGCAGAATTAGTTTACATCAATGGTGAGCAAGAAAACGGAGTTAATTCAGCGTTTATATCTCAAATAAACGCTTTCGGAATGGAAGAGTTGTATTACAACGGAGGAATTGAAAAAGACGATTATAGAATTAATTTGTTAAAAACAGCTGGAGTAAAAGCTTTGGTTGCAGATTTTCACAACGATAACTCAGCCATTACCAATTCTTATAGCTATGCCGCTGCTGAGGGCTGGCTAGCATTTCCGAGAACTTCAGATAATTACGACTACAAAAATATTCCAAGCTTTGTTTACAACGAAAACGCTGATAACATTACCAATTTAAATGAAGCAAAAAATTATTTGTACTTAATTTCAACTGATAATTATTCTTCGAAAGCAGCTTTTTTAGCAGCAATTCAAGCTACAAATTACGATGCAATAATCATTGATGCATTCTATCAAGATGCACTTTTTACTTCTACTGAAATTAATGCATTGAAAGTAAAAGCAAATGGAGCACAACGAATCTTGATTGCTTATATGAGCATTGGTTCTGCAGAAAAATACCGCTATTATTGGCAAGAAAAATGGAGAAAAGGTAAGCCCAATTGGTTGAAGAAAAAATATGACGGTTACAAAGATGAACTGTGGGTAGAATTTTGGAATCCTGAATGGAAATCAATCATTTATGGAAATGAACAATCGTATACAAAAAAAATAATTGACGCTGGTTTCGACGGAACTTACCTTGATAATGTGGAGGCTTTTTACTTTCTATACCACAGAAAATAAATGAATTATTTAGGACATATTTTTTTCTCAAATAACGATTTTGAATTAGCGAAGGCTAATCTTTTCGGAGATTATGTGCGAGGTAAAGATCTTTCAGAATATTCTCCCCTCGTTCAAAAAGGAATTCTACTACACAGACAAATAGATAATTACATTGATCATCATCCGATTATTACCGAAGAGTTACTTCCAATTCTTCGACCAAAACTTCCAAAAGTTGCTCCAATTGCAATAGATTTAATCTTCGATCATTTACTAGCAAAAAACTGGACAGATTTTCATTCAATTCCACTGACTGAGTTTTTAGAAAATTTTTACGGTAGCATTCGTCACAATGAAATCGAATTCAATTTAACCTTCCTTCAACAATTAGGAAGAATGGAAAAATACCGCTGGATGAACGTTTATTCCTCTGCTGAAGGTTTAGAAACACTTTCATATGGCGTTTCCCGAAAATTAAATTTCAACAACGATTTGCCAAACACTCCGCTTGTGTTTAATGAACATAAAGAAGCCATTACAGAATTGTTTTACGCTTTTATGAAAGAAGCTCAGAATTATTTTAACAGATAATCGATTGAATTTTTGTACTTTAGTAAACCGAATTTGAAAATATGTTGAAAATTTTGTACGCATTCTGTTTTTTAATTCTTGGCACAATCTTATTTGCTTGTTCAAGTGAAAAACCCAGTGAAGGAGCTAATCTAAAACAAAAATTAACACTCAACGAAAATGATTTACCCGGAATTCTTAAACGCGGTAAATTAGTTGTTTTAGCTGAAAATTCAGCCACTTCATATTTCATATACAAAGGAAAAAAACTGGGTTTTGAGTATGATTTACTCAAAGAATTTGCCGATGAATTAGGAGTTGCAATTGAAGTTAAATTAGTGAATAATTTAACTGAAATGCACGAGCGAATAAATGCGGGCGAAGGAGATATTATTGCGTGCAATTATACTGTTACTATGGACAGAAAAGACGACATAGATTTCACCGATCCAATCCTTCAAACTCCACAGGTGCTCATTCAACGAAAAGAAAGTGATCCGAAATTAATGAAACAAAATCCTTTAATTACGTCAACTTTACAATTGGCGCGAAAAAAAATATTCGTTTGGGAAGGTTCCTCTTATTTTCAGCGATTAATTAACTTACAACAAGAAATTGGCGACACTATTTTCATAAATCAAACCCAAAGCCATGAAGGTGTTGAAGAACTTATTGAAATGGTTTCGAACGGACAGATTGATTATACTGTTGTTGAAAAAAATGTAGCCGATATTAATTGCCGTTTTTATGACAATATTGATGCTTCACTAAAGATTTCTTTCGACCAAAAAATTGCTTTTGGAGTAAATAAAAAAGCAAATATTTTAAAATCTAAATTTAATGAATGGTTAGCGAAATTTAAGAAGAATGAACTTTACGCTTTTATTCAAAAGAAATATTTCAGTCAGCCAGAAGCAATAAATTCATCTGAGTTTTCGAATGTTAAAGTTAGAAAAGGAGGCGTTTCTCAATTTGATGGAATTATTCAAAGCGAAGCAAATAAATACAACTTTGAATGGCAATTATTAGCTGCAATCATTCACCAAGAAAGTAATTTCAACCCAAATGCACAAGGTTTTGGCGGAGCTTATGGACTAATGCAATTTATGCCCGGAACAGGTCCGCAGTATAACGTTTACCCCTCTTCTCCACCAGCTGAACAAATTGCAGGAGGAATGAAATACATTAATCGCCTTATGAAAATCTGGTCTAAAATTCCAGATATTGAACAGCGATATAAATTTATGCTAGCGAGTTACAACGCGGGTCCAGGGCATGTTATTGATGCCTACAAACTAGCTGAAAAACACGGTTTGAACCCGAAACTGTGGGACAATAACGTAGCAGACATGGTAACAAACCTTGGTAAAAAAGAGTTTTACACAGACGAAGTAGTTAAAAGTGGAGCATTCCGCGGACAGCGCACCTTCAACTATGTTTCATCAGTTATTGGCAAATACAAAGCATATAGCGGGAAATGATTCTAACATTCGACTTGATTTAATTTCTTCTTTTCTAAAATGAGCCAATTAATTGTAATTGAAGGTCCAACAGCTAGTGGAAAAACAAGTTTAGCCGTTGAACTAGCACTTCATCTAAAAACAGTTGTACTTTCGTCTGATTCACGTCAGTTTTACAAAGAAATGACCGTTGGAACCGCAAAACCATCTGAAGCGGAACTGAAAGAAATAACACATTTTTTTATAGATAGTCATTCACTTTTAAAACCACTTAGTGCGGGTCAATTCGAAAAACAAGCGCTCAAAATTTTAGAAGAAAATTTCAAAAAACACCAACACATTATTTTAGTGGGCGGCTCAGGGATGTTTACAAATGCGCTTTGTCTGGGTTTAGATGAAATTCCTGTTTACCCACAAATTCAATTAGCATTAAGAGCTGAACTTGCTGTAAACGGCTTAGAAAGTTTGGTATTGGAATTAAAAAAAACGGATTTAAACTATTACAATTCAGTTGATAAAAGTAATTCAATGCGGATTCTTCGCGCGCTAGAAGTTATTCGCGGAAGCGGAGAAACATATTCTTCGTTTCGCGTTCAAAAAAAACAACATCGACCTTTCGAAATCAACAGATTTGTAATTCAACATGATAGAAATGTTTTGTACCAACGAATTAATCAACGAGTAGATTTAATGGTTCAAAACGGTTTGCTTGAAGAAGTAAAAAGTTTAATGAGTTTCAGAAACATGGCTCCGCTTCAAACCGTTGGCTATTCAGAGGTTTTTGACCATTTCGATGGTAAATATTTATTGGAAGAATGTGTCGAAAAAATTAAACAGCACACACGCAACTATGCAAAGCGACAAGAAACTTGGTTTAAAAGAAATAAAGATGCCATTTGGATTCCTTTTTCAAGCACAGAAAAAATGAAAACAACGATCTTAAACAAACTAGAAATGAAGTAATTGCATTTTTGGAATGCTTTTTGAAATTAGCTCATTTAATAACTCTTCTCACAAAACCGAAAACATGAAAATTGAACTAAACAATATTCTTCCCACACCACTCGCTTCTCTCAATCATAGCGAGAACAGTATTTGGGGAAATACAACCATACTTCATCCGAATAAAAAGATTCTTTTAAACGCTTCAAGCGGAAAAGGAAAATCTACTTTCACGATGACCGTTTTTGGATTGCGCTACGATTATTCTGGTGTAATTAGTTACGATGGAAGAGACGTGAAAACCTTATCAGAAGACGAATGGGTTAAAATTCGCCAACGCGAAATAAGTGTCATTTTTCAAGATTTACAATTGTTTCCGAATCTTTCTGTTGAAGAAAATCTATTACTTAAGAATGATTTAACTGGACATAAAACACCCGATCAGATTAAAGAATTTTTAGCGCTTTTAGAAATTGATCACAAATGGAATGACCGCTGTGCTTTACTTTCTATGGGTCAACAACAACGTGTTGCAATAGTTCGTGCACTTTGTCAACCTTTTTCTTGGTTAATAATGGACGAACCTTTTTCGCACCTAGACGAATTAAACAGCCGCAAATGTTTAGATATTATTGCAACAGAATGCACCAATCAACAAGCAGGATTTGTGCTTACTTCTTTAGATGCAGACAGCAGGTTTCCGTTCGATTATGAACTCAGTCTTTAACTTTATTCCAACAACTCATGTTACGTAAATTATTATTTCAATACCAAGACAAGCGCCAACTAGTAATTGCAATTATTGGCGCGTTTTTAGGAATGACGTTCTTGATCACATCTATTCATTATTTGATTCGCGTTGATGAATTCGGTGAAGGAAAAGATATTCTAGGTCCGAATACAATTATTGTTCAGAAAAAAGTATCTAATTCAACAACTCTAAACCTTGCGAAAACAGATTTTAGTATTGCAGAAATTAATTCCCTCAAAAAAGAATCATTCATAACAGATGTGAAACCTGTAATAACCAACAATTTTGATGTTTCTTTAGAAACAGCTGATCCAATGGTTCCACGTTTTAGAACAGATGTTTTTATTCAAACTGTTGATCCAGATTTTTTGGATGTCAAATCCTCTAAATGGAAATGGAAGGAAGGCGATTCAATTGTTCCGATGATTATGCCACGTGAGTTTTTAGTGATGTTAAACACTTTCATGAGCGCATCTGGCATTCCTCAAGTTTCTGACGACTTGGCAATGAATATTCGTTTTCGATTTACTTTAAAAAATGAAGACGAGTCGAAAAAAGAATGGGTAACTTGTCAGATAGTTGGTTTCACGAACGAAGTATCGTCTATGTTGGTGCCAGAAAGCTTCATGTCGTGGGCAAATAACCGATTCGCTGCAGGTGTAGAACAAAAAATTACTCAGTTAATGATTTCAGGAGAAGAGAACAACTTCGGATTAGTTGAAGAATTGATGACAAGAAAACATTACGAATCGAAGAAAACACAAATGATTGTTGGTCAATTGAAAAGTATTGTTGGAACACTTATTTTTATTGTACTCGCAATTTCTATTATTGCAGTTTTTCTTGCTGGCTTAGTGTTGATTCAGTATTTACAGCTGTTATTGAACAAAAATGCGTACGAAATCCGAACACTACTTCGTTTGGGAGAACACCCGAAGAAAATTACCCGTCAGTTTGTTGTTTATTTCACGAAAGTTTTCGGAATAATTGCAGCAGGAAGTTGTGTTTTATTCTTACTTCTTAAATTTGTATTAGATAGTGTTTTTCACGATGGCGGAATTTTTATTGACAAAAACATTACATTGACCAGCTTATTGGCGCTTGTATTTGCTTACGGAATTTTTACACTTAGCGCATATCTTTCCGCAAAAAGAGGAATTGCAAAAACGAATAATGGTTAATTCTTTGTTAAAACAAACACTTTACTATTTTTGTATACGTTAATTTATAAAAAACTAAAAATGATCAAAATGAAATTTTTATTATTCGCATTAACTTTCATCAGTCTTTCAAGTTTTGAAGCTCAGAAATTGCGATTCAAAGTAACTGGAGTAAAAGACACTACTGTTTTCCTTACGCGCTATTATGGGAAAGGATTGTATTATGCAGACACAGCTGAAATGAAAAATGGCGTTGTTGAATTCACAGCAAATGAAGATTTAAAACCAGGTGTTTTGGCTTTGCTTTTAAAAGATCAGAAATATTTCGATTTTATTTACAATAAAGAAGAGATTTCTTTGGAAATGGAATACAATAATTTTGTACCGTCTATGAAAGTGAAAAAATCTGTTGAAAATAAATTATTCATGGATTACATTAATTTCATTTCGAACTCTAGAACAAGAGCGACTGAACTTTCAGATGAATTGAAAAAGTTAACTAAAGATACACCAGAATACAAAGTTAAGGAAGACGAACTGAACGGAATCGGTAAAAAAGTAGAGGATTATCAATTAAATTTAATCACTACAAATCCATCAACATTGGTTTCTAAAATTGTGAGAATGTCTATGGATGTGAAAATTCCTGAATTACCAAAAGATGCAAATGGAAAAGACGATCCGAATGCGCGTTATTATTATTTCCGTGCACATTATTGGGACAATATCGATTTAAAAGACGACCGTTTAGTGAACTCACCAATTTTCTTCAATAAACTGGAAATGTTTTTTGGAAAAACAATGTTGGTTCAAAATCCGGATACAATTTTAAAATTTGCTTTCCCATTTTGTGACCAGTTTGACAAAAAGTCTGAAATGTTTAAGTATTGTGTAGATTACATTACCAATACAAGCGCAAAATCAAACATCATGGGAATGGACAAAGCATATGTTTTGATGGTAAAAAAGTATTATTGCACAAACGACCCAATTTCGGGTAAATCTTACGCACATTGGATGAAAGAAGAAAAATTAACTGAATTGTGTGAAGAAAACAAAAAGAAAGAGTTCACATTAATGGGAACTCTTTCTTTTTGTTTTCTTCACACAATTCAGTTAATTTTTCTTCTTTCATCCAATGTGCGTAAGATTTACCCGAAATTGGGTCGTTTGTGCAATAATACTTTTTTACCATCAAAACATATGCTTTGT
>JANNWW010000139.1:0-1912 GCA_031409255.1 Crocinitomicaceae bacterium | reverse complement strand
ACTACAGAACACGAAAAGTTAGAAAACGAATTAGCAGATTTCATGAATTTTGAAGACTGTATCTTGATGAACTTCGGTTACCAAGGAATGGTTTCGGCAATTGATTGTTTGGTTGATCGCAACGATATTATTGTTTATGATAGTGAAGCGCACGCATGTATTTTAGATGGAATGCGTTTACACACTGGAAAACGATTTGTTTTTCAGCACAACGATATGGAGTCTTTCGATAAGCAAATGAAAAACGCTACAGCTTTGTCATTAAAAACTGGAGGTGGAATTTTAGTTATCACCGAAGGAGTATTTGGAATGGCTGGTGACCAAGGGAAAATTAAAGAAATAGTAGAATTCCGTAAATCTGGAAAATATGATTTCCGCTTATTTGTAGACGACGCTCATGGTTTCGGAACATTAGGCGAAACAGGCCAGGGAGCAGGCGAAGCACAAGGAGTTCAAGGTGAGATAGATATTTTATTTGGAACCTTCGCTAAATCGATGTCATCTATTGGCGGTTTTATTTGTGCAAAAGAATCTATTGTTGAATTTTTCCGTTACAATATGCGTTCTCAAATGTTCGCGAAAGCTTTGCCAATTACAATTACTATTGGTGCACGCAAACGTCTAGAGTTACTTCGAACTCGTCCGGAATTGAAAAATAAATTATGGGAAATTTCGAGTACACTTCAAACAGGATTTAAAAATGCAGGATTCGATATTGGAGCAACAGATTCTGTTGTAACTCCTGTTTTTATGAAAGGAAGTTTAGCAGAAGCAACAAACTTAACATTCGACTTACGCGAGAACTTCAATATATTTTGTTCAATAGTAATTTATCCAGTTGTTCCAAAAGGAGTAATTATGTTACGCATTATTCCAACAGCTGTTCATACTTTGGAAGACGTAAATTATACCTTAGAAACATTCATTAAGTGTAAAGAAAAATTAGACTCTGGAGCGTATAAATCAGAAGAATTAGCAGCTGTAGAAATAGATAAAAAAAGATAAATTGAAACCCGGATGAAAGTTCGGGTTTTCTTTTATATATTCGTTTCTTAAAATTGTCTACTAATAATGATAAAGTTAAT
The DNA here is from genome assembly GCA_031409255.1 of Crocinitomicaceae bacterium. Classification (GTDB taxonomy): domain Bacteria; phylum Bacteroidota; class Bacteroidia; order Flavobacteriales_D; family Crocinitomicaceae; genus Fluviicola. The sequence goes on along the minus strand of JANNWW010000139.1, from coordinate 827 downwards.
ACTTCGTGCGTTTAATCCTCCGAAAATTGATACAGAAAATGTAGAAACCCTAACGAAATATCTTTTTGCTTACCGCATTTTTTTATTCGGTTTAATAGCGGTTAGTTTAAATCTACTTTCTTTAATTATTAATTGGGATTTAATAAGTTTTATAGTTCTTCTTATTACTTTTTTAATCATCTTCTCTATAATTATTTATATCAGAAAAACATCGAACTACTTCACTCCTAGTCTATTCCTCATTATTTTTGCCGTTATTGCAACGCAATATTCCTTTTTTCTATTACCAAAAGAATCTCCTGTTGCAGTTTATTCTTGGATAGTGATTGAGGTAATGTTTGCTTTCTTTGTCTTTGGATCTTTGATTGGTTTTATTTTTTTCTCCGTCAATTTTAGTTGTGTTCTGTATTTTTTTATGTATTATTTTGAAGCAAATCAGCATATTCTTACCCACGATGAAGCTATTCAAAATACAGTTTTAGTTTCTGTTGGATTTATTGCTATTGGTTTCTTAGGTTGGCAAAACTTCATGACGGGTGAATTAGCAAAGAAAATAATTCTCGATGGAAAATCTGAAATGCAAGACCAATACAACGTTATCTCTAAGCAAAATGAAGAGAAAACGGTTATGCTAAAAGAAATTCATCACCGAGTAAAAAATAATCTAGAAATTATTACCAGTCTTCTAAGACTTCAATCGCGCGAATTAGAAAGTCCGGAAGCAATTGCGAAATTTAAAGATGCAATTCACCGTGTAATTGCCATGTCTATGATTCATGAAAAAATGTATCAAAACGATGCGCTTTCATCTATGCATTTACGTGAAT
>JANNWW010000138.1:0-23563 GCA_031409255.1 Crocinitomicaceae bacterium | reverse complement strand
CAATCGGAACGAAACTTCAAGAATACTATCCAAGCGAAGTAAAAGAACCTAAGATTAAGCGTTTCAAACTCTTTTTTCTATTTCCCTTTATTTACTTGTTATTTATGCCATTGTTGGTTTTAGGAATTACTTCTTCGTTCGGTTTCGAAGACAAATTAACAAATCCTAGTTTATTAATTCTGTCAATTATAATACTCGTAGCATGTCACTTTTTCTGTATGTTTTGTATTATTCACACACTTTATTTTTGCGCAAAAAAACTCAAAACGATTTTATCAAAGAAAGAGGCACATTTTTCAGATTATATTGGAGAATTCTTTATGGTATGGTTCTTTCCTATTGGTGTGTGGATAATTCAACCGCAAATAAACAAACTTATAAACGGGGGAAATAAAAATGATAAAGTAATAGATAATTCGTTCGAGAATTTCTAACCACCAACAAAAGAAAAATCTACGCGTCTATTTTGCTGTCTTCCTTCAGCTGATTTATTATCTGAAATAGGCTGCGTTTCACCTTTAAAATCTATTTCAATTTTACCTCTCGGCAAACCTTTAGAAATAAAGCAATCAATTATAGACTGCGCCCGACGTTGAGACAATTCCACGTTGTATGCATCCGAACCATCTGAATCTGTATGTCCAACAACTTGAATGCGCAAGTCGCTGTGACTCAAAACTACACGAACCATTTCTTCCACAAAAGGCAAATAGTCTGTTTTAATCTCTGCTTTATCGTAATCAAAAAAGATGGGAGTAAATTTAAAGTTAACACGCTCAGTCATTCGAACTTCGCGCGATTTACGGTTGTTTTTAATGTCGTCCACAAAAATTGGTCGCCAAGATTGTAAATCAATTTTCTGTATTCCTATTGGTAGTTTTTCATCAACTTTAAAACAGATAAATTTACCTACATTTCCTTTGCACACTTTACTTAAAAATGTTCCTTGTAAATAACCCATCGAGTCAACAAAATCTCCTGTAAAACTCAAATCGCACCATTTTATTCCGCTTCCATCTTTCTTGGAAACAACCGTTGTTTGAATTCCTTCGAAATGATTTCCCGTTATTTTACCTTTCAGTTTTCTGATATTGTATTGTTCTTTAGCTGTTATTTCTTCTCGCGACTGACCAATAAAATCTGTAGCTTCTGTTTTAAAATCGAACCAAACAATTTGGGCTTGTTCAATTTTTTGTCCGTTTTTAATAAGTAATCCTTTCCAAGTTCCGTTTAATTGACAAAACGAAAAACCAGAAAAAACAACTACACACAAAAGCAAAGAATATTTCATACTTTCTTATTCGTAAAAACACTTAAAAGGTTCGCATAATGAACTATATTTGTTCTACATTGTTACAAATTAATGATGAATAGTAACAAAAAATAATCCAAAATGAAATTAATCACACTTTTCACAATCCTTCTTAGTTTGAATGCCGCCTTTACTCAGGATAAAACAATTTATCAGTTCAAGGTAAAAGATATTGATGGAAATGAATATGCTTTAAGTCAGCTTAAAGGAAAAAAAATAATGATTGTTAACACAGCCTCAAAATGTGGGTTAACTCCACAATACGAACAACTTCAATCGCTTCACGAACAATACAAGGACAGTAATTTTGTTATTCTTGGTTTTCCAGCAAACGATTTCATGTCGCAAGAACCAGGAAGCAATGAAGAAATTGCTACTTTTTGTTTAAAAAATTATGGCGTAAGTTTTCAAATGATGGATAAAATATGTGTGAAAGGAGAAGAAATTCATCCTTTATATAAATTTTTGACTGAAAAAGAAAAAAATGGACTAGAGGATAATAAGGTGAAATGGAACTTCCAAAAATACCTCATCAATGAGAAAGGCGAATTAGAAAAAGTAATCGACCCGAGGGTTTTACCGACCGATCCGATGATCATTGAATGGATATCAAAAAAATCGTGAATAACATCTGAAAAATGTTAATAAATACTAGGGCTTGAAGTAATTTAAGCCCTATTTTTTTGCCCTTAAATCACTATATTTGTTTCGCGTCATTTTACGCGTTTATTTTTAAATTTCACAATGAGTAAAGAACAAAATAGTGAAGATTATTCAGCGGATAATATACAGGTCCTCGAAGGTTTAGAAGCGGTTCGTAAGCGACCAGCCATGTACATTGGTGACATTGGTGTAAAAGGACTTCACCATTTGGTGTATGAGGTAGTTGATAATTCAATTGACGAGGCATTAGCTGGTCATTGTGACACCATTGAAGTTACAATTAACGAAGGAGATTCTGTAACCGTAAAAGATAACGGTCGTGGAATTCCAACAGCAATTCATACAAAAGAAAAAAGATCTGCATTAGAAGTTGTAATGACAGTTCTTCACGCAGGAGGGAAATTCGACAAAGACACGTATAAAGTTTCGGGTGGTTTACACGGAGTTGGTGTATCATGTGTGAATGCTTTGTCTACATTATTAAAAGTTGAAGTTCACCGCGAAGGAAAAATTTTCCAACAAGAGTACAACATTGGAAAACCGTTGTATGATGTAAAAGTTGTTGGTGAATCAGATAAGCACGGAACAATCGTTACGTTTCAACCAGATGCGTCAATTTTTGAATATACGGAATATAACTACGATACAGTTGCTGCGCGCATGCGTGAATTAGCGTTTTTGAACAAGGGAATTAAAATTACTTTACGAGATGAGCGCGACAAAGACGATGACGGTAAAGCCCGCGAACAGTTGTTTTATTCTGAAGGGGGCTTGAAAGAGTTTGCACAATACTTAGACCGTAACCGCGAAGCATTAATCTCAGATGTAATTTATTTTGAGGGTGAACGTGAAGGTGTTCCAGTTGAAGTAGCTTTAACTTACAACATGTCTTACACAGAGAACATTCAAGCGTATGTGAACAACATTAACACGCATGAAGGTGGAACGCATTTATCCGGATTTCGCCGCGGATTAACAAACACATTAAAAAAATACGCAACAGATTCAGGAATATTAGCAAGAGAAAAAATTGAAATTGATGGCGACGATTTCCGTGAAGGATTAACCGCTGTTCTTTCAGTGAAAGTTCAAGAGCCTCAATTTGAAGGTCAAACGAAAACAAAATTAGGAAACCGCGAAGTAACGGCACCCGTTTCTCAAGCAGTATCTGAAATGTTAACGATTTATTTGGAAGAACACCCTGCTGAAGCAAAAATTATTGTTGAAAAAGTGATTTTAGCAGCTCGTGCGCGTCATGCAGCTCGTAAAGCGCGCGAAATGGTTCAACGTAAGACCGTTATGGGTGGTTCTGGCTTGCCAGGAAAATTGGCAGATTGTTCTGAAAAAGACCCCGCTTTGTGCGAAATTTACTTAGTCGAAGGAGAATCGGCTGGTGGAACAGATAAACAAGGTCGAGACCGTAATTTTCAAGCAATCATGCCACTTCGTGGTAAAATTTTGAATGTTGAAAAAGCAATGCAACACAAAATTTTCGAGAACGAAGAGATAAAAAACATTTATACAGCTCTCGGGGTTCGAATTGGAACTGAAGAAGATTCAAAAGCATTAAACATAGATAAATTACGCTATCACAAAGTAATCATTATGTGTGATGCCGATGTAGATGGTTCGCATATCGAAACTTTAATCCTAACTTTCTTCTTCCGATACATGAAGGAATTAATCGAAAACGGATACATTTATATTGCTACTCCGCCTTTGTATCAAGTGAAAAAAGGACAAAAGTCTGAATATGCTTGGAACGAAGACATGCGCGACCGTTTAATCGAACAATTCAAAGGAGCTGGAGCAGATTCATCCGTGAATGTTCAACGATATAAAGGTTTGGGTGAAATGAATGCCGAACAATTGTGGGATACAACTATGAATCCGGAATTCAGAACCTTGCGTCAGGTAACAATAGATAACGCTGCAGAGTGCGATCAAATCTTCTCCATGTTGATGGGTGATGAAGTTCCGCCACGTAGAGAATTCATTGAGAAAAATGCAAAATATGCAAAAATTGATATCTAATCAGTATTGAGAAAATAGTGAAACCGTCAGAAATGGCGGTTTTTTTTTATTTATTCCTTTTTTTTACTTTCTCAAATTCTCTGCTAAAAATGAATTGATTCAATTGTTTTGTATTTTTGCCTCACACAAATAATATATCTTAATGAAAGGAAATAAAATATTCTTTAAACCTCTTTTTCTTTCAAGCATAGTTGCACTTTTAGCTTTATTAATTTCTATTCAAAATTATTATTCCGGTCCTAAAATTTATGGAGAGGAAGTGCGCGAATATACCCACTACAATAATTATGTCATTTTTCAACAATCGTTTTTTCATTTAATTGAAAACAAAGATTTATATGCATTGTATCCAAAGGAACAATTCGATCTTTTTAAATACAGCCCCACTTTTGCCCTATTCATGGCTCCGATGGCGGCTTTACCAACAGATTTAGGACTTTGTATTTGGAATTTATTAAATGCATTCGTTTTGTTTTTAGCATTTTGGAAACTCCCCTCTAAATCAAACAAAGTCAAACTATTGATGTTGGGTTTTTTACTAATTGAATTAATTAATTCTATTCAAAACGCTCAAAGTAATGCGCTAATGGCCGGACTAATAGTGCTTGCTTTTGTGTTTCTAGAACGGCAAAAGATTGCTTTGGCTAGTCTAGTAATTGTGCTTTCAATATTCATCAAACTCTTTGGTGTAGTTGCTTTGGTTTTATTTCTTCTTTATCCAAATAAATTAAAAGCCGCACTTTACATACTTCTTTGGATGCTCTTATTTGCATTTTTGCCCTTGTTGCTTGTTTCATTTGATCAATTGATTTTCTTGTACAAAAGTTGGTTTTATTTGCTCGGAAATGACCACAGTATTTCCATAGGCTTATCAGTTGCTGGGTGGCTTTTCACTTGGTTTCATCTCGAATTTAAAACCGGAACCTTACTCATTGGAATGTTCTTGTTTTGCCTTTTCGTTGTTCGATATAAATTTTTTAATGAATTAAAATTCAAACTCTTGCTTCTTTCTTCCATTTTAATTTGGATTGTTATTTTTAATCACAAAGCAGAATCTCCAACCTTTATTATTGCACTTTCCGGCGTAAGCATTTGGTTCTTTTCTCAAAAAGCGAATTGGAAAACAATTACATTGATGATTTTCGCCTTTATTTTCACTGTTCTTTCGGCTTCAGATTTATTTCCGAGAAGTCTACGCGATAACTTTGTTACTCCGTATGTAATGAAAGCAGTTCCTTGTATTTTAATTTGGTTTGTAATTACCTGGCAGATTTTGTTTTACAAGTCTGAAAGAGAATTAAATTAGATAATGAGCTTTATAATTAAGTAAACCTTATTCTTTGCAAATAATTTAAAATAATAAATATTTAAAGATATTATATTTTAACACAAAATTAAACTAGGTAACATTATGTTAATGCTAAAAGAGAAGACTTTGTTTATTCGATCAATTTATCGATTGTTTATATTTGAAATAAGTTAAAAACATCATTCATATTACTTTTATATTAATTATTTGATTTGAGGTTTAAACTCTAATTATTGCGGTTACATTTGCGTTAAATTATAAATTGAAATATAATGGCATCTGGATTATTAAAGTTCTTTTTACCTAAAGACCGAGTTTTCTTCTCTCTTTTTGAAGAAGCTTCACAAAACTTAGAAGCATTAGCTGGAAAACTAGTAAAATGTGTGAACGAATCTGATTACAATAAACGCGCTGTAATCGTTCAAGAAATGGAAGATTTAGAGCACCAAAATGATGAATTAACACACCGCATATTTATTGAATTAGGAAAAAGTTTTATTACCCCTTTCGATAGAGAAGATATTCACGCATTGGCTTCTTCATTAGATGATGTAGCTGATTATATGTTTGCAACTGGTAAGAAAATTAATTTCTACAAAATTAATCCACACGAAGATTCAGGGATTTTAAAAATGGCAGACGCAATTAAAGATGCTGTTTTAGCTGTTAACGCAGCTGTTAAAGAATTACGAAATCTGAAAAACACACAAAAAATAATTGAAAACGTAATTAAAATTAATTATGTTGAAAACCAAGCAGATGATTTATTTGATTTAGCAATTGAAAAATTATTTGATGCTGATATTGATGCGAAAACATTGATTAAAAAACGTGAAATATATCAAATGATGGAAGTTGCTACTGATAAATGCGAAGATGTTGGCAATGTGATCGAATCGATTGTTGTTAAATACGCATAATTTACTCATATAAAAACAAGTACCTTATGCTTACTTTATTAATAGTAATTATTGTTATTGCCTTGTTGTTTGATTTGGTTAATGGTTTCCATGATGCAGCAAACTCAATAGCTACAATAGTTTCAACAAAAGTTTTATCTCCATTTCAAGCAGTTATATGGGCAGCAGTATTTAATGTTGCAGCTTTTTGGGTATTTGATATGAGTGTGGGAAATACCGTTGCTAAAACAGTAGATAATTCTGCAATTGATTTGTATGTAATTTTAGCTGGTTTACTAGCCGCAACCGCGTGGAATTTATTAACCTGGAAACTTGGAATACCGTCTTCTTCTTCGCACACTTTAATTGGTGGCTTTGCTGGAGCAGCAGTAGCTCACGCTGGTTTTGGCGTAATTGCTTCAGCAGAAATATTAAAAATCATTTTATTCATCTTTTTAGCTCCATTTATTGGTGGAACAATTGCATTTGTTATTTCACTAGTAACAATAAACAGAAACTTCTGGAAGAAAATGGGAATGATTCTATTGTTATCAAGTATTACAATGTATTTCATGTACTACATGGTTGAATATTTAGATGTAAAACCTCAAATGCTCTGGATAACTTTTGCAATGATTGCTTGTTTCATACTAGTTTATATTTGGTATGAAGTTCGTCATGGTAAAACTCAAACAGCTTACAAGGAATCAAAAATGTATAAACGATTGCAGTTGCTTTCTTCTGCTGCATTTTCTTTAGGACATGGTGGAGCAGACTCGCAAAAAGTAATGGGAATTATTTGTGCTGCTCTTCTAGTTTACGGAAACATGCACAGAGAAGGGAAAATTAACGAACCTATTCCAAAACAATTCCAAATTGTAGAAGTTTTTCAAATTGAATACAAAAACGAAGAAGGTAAAAAAAGCAAGTTCAAACCAGTCTATGCCAACGCTGTAGATTCATTAGATATTAAGAAAAATGAAAATATTCTTGTCTATTCTAAAGGTCACGATATATATGACTCTAAAAGACAAGAGTTGATTTTTAAAGATAAAGTTCTAAATAAAAACTACTCGGAAGCAAGTGTTTTTAAATCTTTTGTTTCTAAAAATCAGATTTTAAAAGCTGGACATAAAATTATTACGAAAGTTAACTCCAGCACAATGCCATCTTGGATTGCCGTATTGTGTTATTTAATGATTGGATTGGGAACCTTAATGGGAGGTTGGAAGATTGTAAAAACAATGGGCACAAAAATCACAAAAGTTACTTCATTAGAAGGAGTTTGTGCAGAAACAGCTGGTGCTTTAACGTTATTTACTGTTTCCAATTTAGGAATTCCCGTTTCAACAACTCACACAATTACAGGTTCAATTATTGGAGTTGGAGCAACAAAACGACTGAGCGCTGTTCGTTGGGGAGTAACTATTAATTTGCTTTGGGCCTGGATTTTAACAATTCCAGTTTCAGCATTGTTAGCTGCAGGAATATATTACTTAACAAAATTGTTTCATTAGAATTTAAAAAAAAAATATAGGTAAGACTCGAGTTTGCTCGGGTCTTTTTTTATTGCTTAATATTTGAAATTTTAGAATTCAAAAAATGACAGATGTCTAGATATCTAGACATCTAGACAAAGCCTGAAATAGCTAAAAAATAGTCTCAAAAATTGTTTGATCTCCTTCATTAAACTCAAATCCTCTCCTACCCATCATCGCTTTCGCAACATCAACGGCCTTATCTAACTCAAATTTCGTAGAACTTTCCACTCCTCCCCAAGTAAACGACGGTAAAAATTTATTTGGGAAGCCACTGCCAAACACATTACACGAAACACCAATTACTGTTGCGGTGTTTAACATGGTGTTTATTGCTGTTTTACTATGGTCGCCCATGCAAACACCCATGAATTGCAAACCTGTCTCTTCTTCTTTATTCGTTTCGTAGGAATAACTTCGAATGAGCGAATAATTATTTTTTAAGTTAGACGTATTTGAATCGGCGCCAAAATTGCACCACTCACCCACCAAAGAATTCCCTAAAAATCCATCGTGACCTTTGTTCGAATAGGCTTGAAAAACACAGTTCGAAATTTCTCCTCCAACTTTGCAAAAAGGTCCAATTGTTGTTGCTCCATAAATTTTAGCGCCCATTTTCACTCCAGCACCTTCACACAAAGCAAACGGTCCGCGAATAAGACTGCCTTCCATTATTTCTGCATTTTTTCCTATGTAAATTGGCCCCGCAGTTGTGTTTAAAATACATGCTTCAACACTTGCTCCATCTTCTAGAAAAATAAGTGAGGCATCACCAATTACGGTATTCGTTTCTGAAAGTCCTTCAGACACTCTTCCTGCAGTTAGAAAGAAAAAATCTGCAACTAAGGCTTCGTCGTTTTTCTGAAACAAATCCCATCGTTGAGTTAACTCAATAGGATGCATTTCTGTGTAACGAATCTTTTTGCTTCCATTTCCCCTTCGAGCTATCCAAGTGTTTTCAGAAATTAATTCCTGATTTTCTTTCATTGCCACAACAGCTGCAGCTATGCTTTCAGTTGGAATAATTGCCGCATTCACTTCCACAAAATCGGAAGATGAGTTTAAGGGGAATTTTTTCTGTAAGTATGTTTCTGTTTTAAAAAAAATGGAAGCTTCAGGAATCCATCTACTCCAACGCTCTGTATTTGTTAAAATTCCAATGCGTAAGTCGCCCAAAGGCCGAGTAAGTGTTAGTGGAGCGAAACGTAAATGTAAACCCGAGTCGTGAAGAACAATATTCATTGAATAAAGGTATTAATTGTTTTTTAATTAGATCAAAGTGCAAAACCCAGAACTAGAATGTCATCATTTTGTTCTTCTGCTCCTTTCCAAGCATTAATAAAATTTTCTAATTGGCGGGATTGAGCTGAAAATGCCAAATCTTTATTTTCTAATAAAAATTCTTTGAAATTCTTTGTGCGCAGCTTCTTTCCATTTTCCCCACCAAATTGATCAATATAACCATCTGTGTACATGTAAAATAGGTCGTCTTTTTGAATTGAAATTACTGTTTCGTCGAATGCTTTTTTCTGATACAAAGTTCCACCACCAATTGGAAATCTATTTCCTTTGTACTCAATAATTTGATTGTTTCTTATTTGTAAAAGCGGACGTAATGCAGCCGAAAAAACGAGTTCTGTGTACGCTGAGTTAATGTAACAAATGGAAACATCCATTCCGTCTAACTGTTCGTCAGAATTACCGTCATTTCCTAAACTTCTACTTACACCTTCGTCTAATAATTTCAGTATTTCGGCCGGACTTTTAACCTGCTGTTGTTTCACAATTTCGTTCAACAACGAACAACCGATTACACTCATTAACGCACCCGGAATTCCGTGTCCTGTGCAATCGCCAACTACAATAACTTTACTTCCATCGGTAAATTGATAATACCAATAAAAATCTCCCGAAACAATATCTCGCGGCATATAAAGAATGAAGTTTTTCGGCAATGTTTGATCTATTTGTTTTTTAGAAGGCAAAATTGATTCTTGAATTTTCTTTGCATAATTTATACTATCTGTTATGTCTTTGTTTTTTTCTTCGATAACTTTCTTTTGAGAAATAAGCAAGCGTTTAACCTGTTCTTCTTTTTTTAAGATGCGTTTAACGGAACGATAAAGAAGTAGGGCAATCAAAAGAATTACAATTCCGGAATAACCAATGTTAGTAAAAATTTTTGCGCGAGCAAGACGAATAAACTCCATGAAACTTACATCTGCTTCAACCACTGCCACAACCTCATTTTTACTATTAAAGATTGGCGCAAACGCAGATATCCATTCACCATTTTCTGTTTTATACAAAGGAATGATCGCTCCTTTTTTGAATTTATCTTTTAATATTTGCGGATATTCTTTATAAACATGTCTATAAAAAGGAGCCGACGAAGAAACACCGTATTGAAATTCTTTACTTAAACTATCGTAAACCAAAGTATAAATTGTGCTGCCCGTTTTGTTTATTTTCTGAACTTCGTATAAGCGATCGTGAATAGATTTGTAAATTCTGTTTTGCTCATTGGTTTTAATACCATCTTTATTTTTAAACTTTTTCATTAAATACTGATGCGTATCTCCGTCAATAGATATAGAAAGTGTTCGAACAATAGAGTTCATCCGATCATATTGAATTTGTTCGTATAATTTAATCTGGCTTAAATAGGAACTCGATAAAAAGTAGAGAACAATAGAAATCACAAAAACAAAAATCAATAAAATGATTCTTGTTGATTGATTTACTAATATTCTCCTAATTAAATTTCCCAAGTTTTTATTTTAAAAATAATCAAATTTTTTGAATCAAAATCTACATCGAATCACTTTGTTGAAAATCAATGTTAATGTGAAACAGCGTTTTTCTTTGAAATCATCCATAAGAACAGATAAGTCAATAAACCATTGAGAATTAACAACTCAATTCCAAATTGATAACCTCCAACATATTTATCGTTTGCTAAAATTCCACCTGAAAATGCTTGACTATAAAAATCAATAAAATAGCACAAAACAGGAACTAAAATTGCTACAAAAGGAACAAGTTTTTCCTGTAGTTTTCTTTTTGAAAAAATTCCGAAAGCAAAAAGTCCTAAAAGTGGACCATAAGTGAAACCTGCTAATTTCAATATTAAGTCAATAATATTGGTGTCTGGATGACCTTCTTTAAACCATTTTGCAATAAGAATAATCAAGAAAAAAACTACTGAAAATCCGATGTGTACAAACAGTTTTGTTCTTTTTTTGATTGCTTCCTCTCGTTTGGAAAAATTCAAAAAATCTATACAAAAACCAGTAGTCAAAGCAGTTAATGCACTATCCGCAGAAGCATAAGACGAAGCCGTTATACCTAACAAAAAGAAAATTCCTGCAATTTGTCCGAAATCATTTAGCGCCAAGGCGGGGAAAACATGATCCGTTACAAGCTTTCCATCTTTCATAGGAAGCTGCACACCTTTTGTTTCAGCATACACATACAATGCACCACCTAAAATCAAAAATAATAAATTAGTAATCACTAAAACAACCGTAAAAGAATACATGTTTTTTTTCGCATCTTTAATTGACTTACACGTTAAGTTTTTTTGCATCAAATCTTGGTCTAATCCCGTCATTGCAATTGCCAAGAAAGCACCACCAATGAACTGTTTCCAGAAATATCCTTTTGACAATGGATCATCAAAAAAGAAAATAGCTGTTAACGGTTTTCCTGCATTCGAATTTTTTGCTGAAATTTTGTCCCACAACTCAAATAAGTTACAATCTAACGTTCCAGCAATTATAAAAACACAAATGATAACAGAACTAATGAGGAAAATTGTTTGAAATGAATCTGTATAAATAATTGTTTTTACACCACCTCTAAAAGTATAGATCCAAATTAAAAGAATAGTTATGAGCGCTGTTAACCAATACGGAACGCCTAAATCCTGAAATAGAAAAAGTTGCAATACTTCTGTTGCAATAAAGAGTCGAATCGCTGAGCCAACTGTTCGAGATAAGATGAAAAAACTAGCACCTGTTTTATGACTAATCTGTCCGAAACGTTGTTGTAAATATTCGTAAATGGAAATTACGTTCAATCTATAATACAATGGCATCAGAATTTGCGCAATAACTATGTAACCCAAAACATAGCCTAAAACCACTTGAAAATAACCCATGCTTCCGCCAATAACTGCGCCCGGAACTGAAATAAAAGTAACTCCAGAAAGTGAAGTTCCTATCATTCCGAAAGCAATTAAATACCACGAACTTTTTCGGTTCCCCATAAAAAACGAATCCGAATCAGCATTTCGTGAAGTGAAATAGGCAATTGCAATTAAAATTGCAAAATAAACCACTAAAACTGTTACTATTGTTGTTGTTGATAGCATGTTACTTTCCTGTAAATAGTTGTACTTCGTATGATTCTATAACCTTTTTAGAACCATTTCGGTTGTAAAAATAAAGCGTGAATTCATTCTTACCTTTTAATTTTTCAAAAGTTTTTGGTGAAAACTCTAAAGTGTAGCGCAAACGATTGCTTTTATTTGGTTTAAATCTGTCTATAAATATCGGTTTTACACCTTTAAATAGAAAATATTTCGACTGCATTTTCTTGTGTTCAATAGCTGTTAGCCCAAATTCACTTAAAGAATCAATGTCTGTTTCTTTTTCTAAAACAACTTGCGCCAAAACTTGTATTCGTATGTTTGTTTGACTTGCACTAATGGGAGATTTTCCTAACAAAACATATTTTTCTTCTTGTTTTTCTTTCGGAATTTGTGCACTCCATTTTTTTAATAAAGTCCAAGAAATGGTTCCAAAAACTCGGTCGTGAATTGCACCCGGAAGCACCCGCTTTTGAATTAAAACATACCGAGAAAATTTCTGATAGAGTTCAGTTTGTTTTTTTAAATAATAAAGCTCTTTTGCATTCTTTTTTTTTATTGGATCTAAACTTTTTCGACAATCATACAACTGACCATCAATTAGTGCAAAACCTTTCGAAAAACAATTGTCGCTGCGCCATTGTGTAGAAGAAAAAACCAGTGACCGATTTCTTTGGTAGTTAGAACTAAATTCCAATTCTTTTCCGATATAAGGAATTTTATCTGGAAGCGATTGACCATATTTTGTGCGCAATAAATTCAAGAGAGAAATAGGAATATCTAAGTGAGTAGCAAGTGCTCTACTCGTTTTAGGTTTCAAAAGCAAAGGCGAATAAATTAACAATGGAACTTTATAGGGCGACAGCACGTTAATCGGACAACGTTCCGTTCCATGATCACCTGTTATTACAAAAATTGTATTTTGAAATTCCGGTTTTTGCTTCCATTTTTCAAAAAAAGCTTTTAAACTCGCGTCTGTATACATGTATGCGCCCATTGCATCGGAGTTTGCAATAAGCGCTTTTCTTAAAGCTTTATTTTTTACTTTTCGCAAACATTTAGTTGCCTTACGTATCCATTTTTTTTGATTCGCATACTTAAATGGATCGTGCGACGAAATGGTCAAAAAAACATCTAATTGCGCCTTGTTTTTTGGTATCAAATATTCATCTTGCTCAGATTGACGGTAAATACATTCATCTGGAAATCCCCACGAAGAATTAATTTTCGCACTGTCTTTTCTGTTTTCAACTGACCATTTTTCACTCATTAAATTTGTTTTGTGGTAACGCATGAAACCTTGCATATTAATGAATTCCATTCGAACACCACAATAAAAACGAGAGAAATAGTCCTTTCTCAACAAACTCATCAAAGACCAATGATTTGGGTATTCAATTTGTTGAAAAACGGTTCCATCTACCGAATTAGGAAGAGAACAAAGCGTGGCTGGCAAAACATTATGGGTTCGTTCAGCTGTAGCGAAAACATTTGGGAAATAAATACTTTCAGTGGAAAGCGAATCTAAGAAAGGCATTAAATTTCCTGTTTTAAGTGCGTTTTCACCAACAAAATCAGAACTTAAACTTTCCACAATTACAAAAACAATATTGGGTTTTTTAGCTGAACTTTTGAAAAAAGGAGCAAGCGAACTTTCTTCTGGTAATTTTTGAAAAATTGGATACAACTGATTTTCACTAGTAGAATTACTATAAAAATCTTTGTTGAGTTGAGCGAAATCAATTGGATGAACCTCAATATTTGTGGTGTCTTTATTAAACCAATAAGCTGAAGATTTATGAATAAAATAAGACGTTTTGCTGTTCACCATTCCTTCACGAACAACTTCAGAATCAGACTCATAAAACGCGAAAGGATAGCTCAAAAAACCGACACAAATAGTTAAAAAAAGCAGCTTTGTTTTAGCCAAGAAAAGAAATTTGGTTCTAACTAGCCAATGAATCAGTATGTAAACAACGAATAAAAATAAAATACCTGAAATTGTTGAAAAATTTAAACGCTCTGTTAAGCCAATAATCAACCTTAATTCTTCAAAAGAAAAATAAAAAACAGATTCATCTGCTGGTTGCAACATCAGTATGTAATATTGTTGAAGTCCAATCTCAATAAAGAGAATCAAGAGAAAAAAAAGATGCGCGAGAAATTTTGCAGTTTTTTTGAACCAGAAATAAATGGGAAGTGTGAGTAAGAAAATTAAGACCGAACAAAATGTCAAAAACCAAACGTCATAGAAAAAACCAACACAATTCCACCACATAGATGTTTGGTCGAAAAGTTGATTATGCGAAAGTTGAAAACACAAAAAAAAGCGTAATAGCAAAAGAATTACTAAAACGGAAATAAATAAAATTCGGAACTCTAAAAAATAGTCTTTCGCTTTTCTCAATATGAAATTGTTTCGCTAAAGTTAATTCTAAATTATGCTTTTTCAATTTTATCTATCGAATTTGACATTATTTTAGACATCAGTTTCAGTGAAATATGAACGAATATCGTTAACAAAACCAGACAATTTAACTTTATATGTTTGCCCGTTTTTCGTTATCATGTCTGTATGATAAGAAAGTGTGATGTTTCGCTTTGCCCTACTTAAAGCAACGTAGAACAAGCGTTTGGCCTCTAATATTTGCGCTGGTGTTTGGTCGAAATAATGCGGGAATTGGTTGTTGACAACCGCTGGTAAATAAACCGAATCAAAAGCTAAACCCTTCGATTTATGAATTGTTGCTACTACAATTTTACGTTTTTCATCCATCAGATCAACCTCTTTCAAACCAGTATAATACATCAAATTGTTTTGAATATGCATGCGTAAACTTTGACCAAGAACTTTTTTTGAATCTAAAATTTTAATGAAAGATTCTATTCTCGGATCATTCAAATCGAGGGTTTGAAAGCTTTGTTTGCAAAACGATTCCATCCAAGTGCACAAACTAAATTCACTATAAAACTGATTTTTAATGGAATTAAATATACTTGAGAAATTTCGTGAAAATGTATTGATCTGCTTCTCTTCAAGCTCATAAAACACCTTGGAAGCAAGCACTACATTCTCTGTTTTAGTGGCAATAAATTGAACTAAATTAACTGTTGCGCGCACATCATCTAATGCATTGTGTGTATTGCTTCCTGCCAATTCAAAACGTTCTAATAAATCGCCTAACTTGTGCGACTTTTCTTGTGGAAATAGCATACGCGACATTATTAAACTGTCGTGCGATTTAGCTTTAAATTTCTCGAAATTACAATTATATCGTTTACAAAACTGCACCATAACAGCATAATCGTAGTCCAAATTGTGTGCTAAAATAGCAGAATCGGGTCCAATAAAATCTAAAAATTGTTGCAAAGCCAATTCGGGTTCTAATCCTTTTTCTAAAAGCGTTTCTTTGCTAATTTGATGAACGCTTTGACTCGATGATATATCGGAATCGGTTTTTATATACACCTCAAATTCACGTCCTTTTTCTCCGTTAATTAATTCAACGGCTGCAATTTGAATGACCTCAGCATTATCTGTATCTAAAGAGGTTGTTTCGGTATCAAAAACTACTATTCGTTCATTTCTAAAATCCAAAACGAAGCGTTCAATTGTTGAGGTAATCTTGGTTTGAAAAAAATCGGAAGGCAAAAAACCGTTCTTCAATGCTCTATTAATAAAAGAACGTGCTTGTTCTATTGTGTTATTTGAGGTAAAACGACGGTATAGGCGCGACCAGGAAATTAAATCGAACTTATTTTGTTGGACACGCAAAATAGCTAAGGCATTTTTAACGTCTTCGTAATCGAAAAAATCTTGTCCAGACAACATGTAGTGCGAAATTCCCAGATTCTTTAGTTCAGTACTTATTTTGTCTGCCTGTCCGTTCGATTTCACCAAAACGGCTGTTATTCCCTCCTCATTGATTTTTTTTGAAAGATGTTTCGAAACCAAATCTTCGTATTCTTCACTTTCCAATCCTTTTTTCTGAAGAATTTCGAACTTACTAGTTGCACTTATTGATGGAACTTTAGTAACATCGAATTGCTGTTTTGAACCCAATGTTTTATTCAAGTAAGCGTTTAGTAGTAGTTTCATTTCGTGCGTTGAGCGGTAGTTTTCGTTCAAATAATGCATTGGAAACTGATCTAAAAGCGAAATAAATCTGGCCTGATTTGCTCCCATAAAAGAATAAATACTTTGATCGTAATCACCAAAAAGCAACTTGTTTTTAGCGTTTTTTGAAATTAGTTCAATTATTTCCCATTGAGCACTATTTAAATCTTGCACTTCGTCAACTTGAATCCAATCAAAATGTGCCAATTTTTGTTCTCCTTTATTTTGATTTAAATGAACAAGTGTAAAGGTCAATAAATCATCGAAATCAATGAAATTATACTCGTTTTTGACTTGAATAAACTTGGAAGTAACTTGCTTAAAAAAAGCTTCCAATTCTTTTGTTTGATTGTAAAAGAAATCGGGGTCGGTCGTTTCCAGACCGTTTAAAATTCGTGTTTGTTCGGTAATGAATTTATATAGTGTGCCATTGTCGAAATTTGGAAGTGTAGATTTTTCTTTCTCAAAAATTCGTTTTGTTTTCGAACTTATTCCGCTTATAATTTCTTTGTAGTCTGAATCGTCTAGAATTGTGCTGCTTCCTTTTAAAAAATTATTAGACTTGAGGTAGAGGGTGCAATAATTGTGAATATTTCCAATAAAAACAGTTGCAATTTGACTGCGTTCTTTCATTTCACTTGCAGCGCGATTAGTAAAAGTTAAGCAAATCATAGATTCGGGTGCTTGTCCGTTTTCAAGTGCATTACTCACTCTTTTGGTTAACACTTCAGTTTTACCGCAACCGGCAGGAGCTTGAATTATATGCGTTCCTGAATTGAGTTCTAAAATTTGTTGTTGAATCTGATTAAATTTCATTGTGTGTAAATTAATTCGATGAATATGGCCTTTTGTATTGCTTATCTATTCAAAATTAAACAAAACTTTTTTAAATTTTCATCAAAATAAAATTGGAATACCAAAACTTTTGATATATCTTTAATTACATGAATACGCAAGATATAAACTCAATTACAAGTCCACAAGATTTTACACAACAGTTCATCAATCAAACCAATCAGAGTATTTTTTTAACTGGAAAAGCCGGAACAGGAAAGACCACTTTGTTGCGTGCAATTGTAGATTCAACTCACAAAAAAACGGTCATAGTTGCACCCACAGGAATTGCAGCTTTGAATGCTGGAGGTGTAACAATTCATTCTTTTTTCTTGCTTCCATTCGCCGGATTTATTCCCGATCATGTGCAGCAAAATCAGATCAGTTCACATATAAAATTTGAAAGCAAGGCCACACTTCAAAGGCACATTGGTTTCAATAAAGTAAAGCAAAACTTAATTCGAAATGTAGAGCTACTAGTTATTGATGAAGTGAGTATGCTTCGTGCAGATTTGTTGGATGCAATGGATTGGACTTTAAGAAATGTTCGAAAAAACAACACCCCATTTGGTGGAGTACAAGTTTTATTTATTGGCGATTTATTACAACTTCCTCCTGTTGTGAAGCCAGAAGAATGGTCAATTCTTTCGCGCTATTACAAAGGCATATTTTTCTTTAATGCGCATGCAGTGCAAGAAAGCAAACCTTTGTATATTGAATTGGAGAAAATTTACAGACAAGACGACGAACAGTTTATCTCTATTTTAAATAATTTGCGAAACAACCGCATTTCAGAATCTGATCGGGAACACTTGAATCAATATGTGAACCCGACTTTTGATGCAATTGAAAATAAAGGATTCATTACCCTCACAACTCACAACGTAAAAGCAGATCGAATAAATGAAAATGCACTAGAAAATCTGAAAGAAACAAAATACACATATGAAGCAGATATTAAAGGAGAATTTCCAGCGCATCTATTTCCGCTTGAAGCCAATTTAAATCTCAAAAAAGGAGCGCAAATAATTTTCATAAAGAATGACACGAATTTTGAAAAAGCGTTTTATAATGGGAAAATGGGCGAAATTAGTCGCTTGTCAAAGGATGAAATAGAAGTCTGTTTTCCTAGTGAAAACAAGAAATTACTACTCGACAAGTATGAATGGACGAATATTAAATACAAATTAAACGAAGGAACAGGAGAAATTGAAGAAGACATTGCCGGAACTTTTGTTCATTATCCCATAAAATTAGCTTGGGCCATTACGGTGCATAAAAGTCAAGGATTAACATTCGATAAAGCAGTTTTAGATGTTTCAGATGTCTTTGCTCCCGGACAGGCGTATGTTGCCCTTTCACGTTTAAGAAGTTTGAATGGTTTGGTTTTAAAATCTAGTTTTAATTTAAATGGGCTGCGAAATGATGAAAGTGTGGTGCAATTTTCTGAAAACAAAACGTCAAATGAACGCTTAGAACAACATTTAAATCTTCAGCGAAAAGTATATTTATTAAACGAATTAGAAAAATGCTATGATTGGTATGATTATCAAACAAAATGGTCGCTTTTTGAAATTTCTTCTCGTAAAAAAATCGCAAAAGTTAAAACTTCCAATGACGATTCATGGATTTTAGCTCAAACACAAATTTGCCAGAATGCACATGAAAACACGAAGAAATTCATTAATCAAATTCACGGAATTTTTGCAAATCCGAATTTAGATTGGGAATTTCTACAAAACAGATCTGAGGCTGCTCACAATCATTTTTATACAATTCTAGACACACAAATTTATATTCTTTTAAAACACAAATTAGAAGCAAGTCGCGTGAAAGGAACCAAGGGTTATTTAGAAAGCTTAGATGAAATGATTGAATTAGCGATGCTGCACATTCAACGAATGAAACGAACAAAAGCAATTATTTCAACTATGGTAAATGGCAATGAGTTGAATAAATTCGCATATACAAAAGACGATATGTTGATTTATTTACAAGCAAAATCGGCTAAAATTCAACACGAAATGCGCACTTCAAATACCAATCTATATGATTTAGAAGATCTTGAAACCGAGATTATTTTGAAATCGATCAAAGCAAAAAAAGAAAAAGCAGATAAAACGGAAAAAGTGCCAAAAAAAGACACATATGTACAAACATTAGAATTAATTGAGCAAGGATTAAACATAGATGAAATTTCAAAAAAACGCATGTTTGCAAAATCAACAATTGAAGGTCATATAGCGCGTTTAATTTTAGACGAAAAACTTGAAATTTCGAAAGTTATGACCAAAGAACGCTTTTCAGAAATTGAAAACATTGTGGGTGATTTGAAAGGTAAAGCGTTAAGTGAAATAAAAGAAGAATGTGAAGACAGGGTTAGTTATGGAGAATTAAAGATTTATCAGGCAGTGAAAGCAAAGGATTAGAAGATTGTAAAATTGGGGTTGATTTATATCCGCATTTAACTCTATTTAATGATCGAAACATACGCTCAGTCTTCGTTGTTATCATCTCTCTTAAATTCTTGATACTAAAAAATAAATTATGAAAATAGCAATAAACGGATTTGGTCGAATTGGAAGACTCGCTTGCAGAATAGCTTCCGCGCATCCTGAAATAGAAATTGTAGCCATAAATGATCTAATGGAATTGGAATATATGGCTTATGCACTTAAATATGATTCCACACATGGAACTTTTAATGGAAACATTGAAACGAAAGATGGACATTTATTCATTAACGGTCAAAAAGTTCATGTTAGTTCAGAAAAAGAGCCAGCCAATTTGCCTTGGAAAGAACTAAATGTAGATGCAGTTTTAGAATGCACCGGACTGTTTTTAACACAAGAGTCTGCACTTGCCCATATTCACGCAGGAGCTAAAAAAGTGCTACTTTCGGCCCCAGCAAAAGACGAAACGCCCACTTTTGTTATGGGTGTAAATCATTTTCAATTAAAAAAAGAAGATGCAATTATTTCAAACGCTTCTTGTACTACAAACTGTTTAGCTCCGCTAGCAAAAGTTTTAAACGACCATTTCGGAATTGAAGAAGGATTAATGAGCACCGTTCATGCCGTAACTGCTTCTCAAAAATCTGTAGATGGTGCATCACAAAAAGATTGGAGAGGTGGAAGAAGTGCTTACCAAAACATTATTCCATCTTCCACTGGTGCAGCAAAAGCAGTTGGTTTGGTTCTTCCCGAATTGAAAGGCAAGTTAACTGGAATGAGTTTCAGAGTTCCTGTTGCCGATGTTTCTGTTGTAGATTTAACTGTTCGACTCAAAAAGCCAACTTCTTATACTGAAATTTGTACAACAATGAAATTCGCAGCAGAAAATGAGTTGAAAGGCATTTTGGGTTACACAGAAGACGAAGTTGTTTCGCAAGATTTTAAAGGCGATCCAAGAACATGTATTTTCGATGCCAAAGCTGGAATTGCACTTTCTAGCACTTTTGTTAAAGTTGTTGCATGGTATGATAATGAATGGGGATACGCAAATAAACTAGTCGATTTAGCTAAATATGCCTGTAAATTGAAATGAATTTTATTCCATTCTAACTCATAAACTGTTTTTTAATATAAATAAATCTAAGCGCAAATTAATCTCGTATATATTTTCGAGAAATAAAATGGGCAACAGTAAACTGAAGGAAAACAAATTAATCATTATGACAAAAACTAAGAAACTAGTACTTGGCACAACCAGTGTTTTAGCTTCTGCCATTCTTCTTGGAGTATGGGAAGCACAAACAACTGTTGTTGAAGCATCAAGTCACAGGGAAGCTCCGCTAATTGCGAATGATCCTCTTGCAGACAACACCGATTTGTATGCATTCAGAAGTCCTGACGACACTAACACGGTAACAATTATTGCGAATTATGTTCCACTTCAATTACCTCAAGGTGGTCCAAACTATTCTTCTTTTGGAGAGAATATTCGTTACGAAATTCACATCGAAAATGATGGAACAACTGGTGATGATCTAACTTATCGCTTTACATTTTCAAAAGTTAATCAAGATCCAACAACGTTTTTCAATATTCGTTTAGGTCAACAAAACCTCAAAACAACTTATGTTGCGGAAAAAAGCATCAATGGTGGAGCGTTTACAACTATCGTTTCTTCAGGAATAGTTCCTCCTCCAAACATAGGTCCGAGATCAATTGAAAATCCTACTGTTGGGTTAGGTACAACTTATGATGCATTAATGGCTTCAGCTATTGTTTCAGCATCTGGTGGTGGTGGCGAAACCGTTTTCTGTGGATCAACTGATGATCCATTCTATGTAGATTTGGGCGGAATCTTTGATTTAGGTCAAACACGTGCAAGTAATGATGCAGCAGACGGAGTTGGCAACAAAAATGTGCATGCAATTGCTTTGAAAATTCCGATCTCTACTTTACAGAAAAACGGTTTATCTGTAACTTCTGCAACTAGTATTTTAGATTCTGAATTTACGATTGGAGTTTGGGCTTCGGCTAGTCGTCCTAGTACACGTACCTTGAATGCATCTGGAGGAAACTTTGTTGAATCAGGATCTTATATTCAAGTTTCTCGTTTAGGAATGCCTTTAACAAATGAAGCAATTATTCCGATTGGTTCTAAAGATAAGTGGAACTCTTTAACACCATACAATGAAGACCCTGCAATGGAAGATTTTTTCTGTAATCCAGAATTAGCTTTATACATGGATGATGCACAATTCGGTGGAGCAGTTCCTGCATTCGCAAATTTACGCATGCAAAAAGCATCTCAAACTGTTTTAGGAAATGTAGATTTCTCAAACGGAAATGATGGTTTGTTTGTATTGAATGGCAACTCAGCATTATTGGGAACAGCTTTGGACCCGGGGGTATTTGGCGGATATTTATTGCGCGATAACAAACCACGTTCAGTAGATTTATTACCAATATTTCACACTGGAGTTCCAAATTTACCACCTTACCAATTGGCTACAGGAAAAACTGACGGAAATCCTTTAACTGCTGGCAAACCATTCATTAACAATTTCTTGCCAATTTTTGGAGATATGTTGCGTTTGAACATGGCGGTTCCAATTACTCCTAGAAATCACCCACAATTTAGTTCATTAGGCTTAGTTCAAGCTGCTGTATTAGGATTAACTGATCCAGCATACAATACATCTGCTTCTTTACAATGGATTCCGAACATGGATGGTTTCCCGAACGGAAGACGTTTGGAAGATGATGTAACGCGTATTGAATTACAAGCTGTTTCAGGAGTTGTTTTAGCAGCAATCGGACTTTGGTATGACGACCGTCCAATTGGTTCTTCTCCATTAAGTGCAGATTTAATCAATGTTTTAAATTACACAACTGGTGTAGAAAGTAATGACGCTTTGTTTTCATCTACTTTCCCGTATGCAGCTCGCCCATGGAGTGGTTATGCAAATCATACAGGTCAATAAACGATTCACAAAAAATTAAATAAATATGAAAAAGTCAACTATATTTAAAATAGCTTCTGTAACCGGAGTTGGACTTGCTGTTGCAGGTTTGAGCTTTCTTGATGCAAAGCATAATATAGTGGAGGCATCTAGTCATAGAGAAGCTCCACTTATTGCCAATGATCCTTTGGCAGATAACACCGATTTGTATGCTTTCAGAAGTCCTGACGACACAAATACGGTAACAATCATCGCGAACTTTGTTCCTTTTGAATTGCCGCAAGGCGGACCGAATTACTCTTCTTTTGGAGAAAACGTGCGTTACGAAATTCACGTTGAAAACGATGGAACTGCTGGTGATGACATCACTTACAGATTCACATTTTCTAAAACAAATGAAGATCCAACAACGTTTTTTAATATTCGTTTAGGTCAAGAAAACTTGAAAACAACTTATGTTGCTGAAAAAAGTATCAATGGTGGTGCATTTACAACTATTGTTAGTTCTGGAGTTGTTCCTCCGCCAAACATCGGTCCGCGCTCAATTAGCTCGCCAGTTGGTTTAGGTGCTCCAAATTATGAATCATTAATGACTTCAGCAATTACACCTGCTACAGGTGGTGGTGGTGAAACAGTTTTCTGTGGCCCAACAGACGATCCATTCTTTGTTGATTTAGGTGGAATTTTTGATCTAGGTCAAACACGCGCTGGCGGAACTGGTGTTGATGCTCCTGAAGATGGTGTTGCATGTAAAGATGTGCACGCTATTGCCTTAAAAATTCCAATTTCAACTTTACAAAAAAATGGTTTACCTGTAACTTCAGCAGTAAATATCTTAGATTCTGATTTTATAATCGGTGTTTGGGCTTCTACTAGCCGTCAACAAGTTCGCACATTAAATACAAATGGAACAGAATCATATTCAGGTTCTTATGTTCAAGTATCGCGAATAGGTATGCCTTTAACGAATGAAGCTATTATTCCAATTGGCGAAAAAGACAAATGGAATTCATTATCACCATACAATGAAGATCCTTCAATGGAAGCTTATTTTTGTAATCCAGAATTAGGT
>JANNWW010000137.1:0-2225 GCA_031409255.1 Crocinitomicaceae bacterium | reverse complement strand
AAGAATGATCAACAAATGGAAAAATTCCATTTTGCACTTTTTTGAAACACTTTTAAACTTCTTTTTTTGCAAACAATTATTACAAAATTCTCAAATCAACATCTTTTTTACTAGAAAGTTGTGTTTTTAAGGTTCGACTATCTAATTTTGGAGGTGGTGCTTTTGATCCTAATGGGAGAATGTTTCGAACTGATGGCTTAAATTCTGTTGAGAATTTTTGGAGCTTAAGAACTGGAGCTAACGCGGCTGGAGCTGTTGAACGTTTTAGAGTTTATGTTCCTGCGAATAGTTCAAATGTGGGGATCTATTCTCGAGAAGATTTGTTTTTCACAAACGGAGCTGGAACTACCGAAAGAATGAGAATTCTTGAACCATCTGGCAATGTTGGAATTGGAACTGCAATTATTCCAAATAATGTTCGAATTAGAACGGTAGCAGAAGCAATTAATCAAGCTGGATCAGTAAATTGGAATACTTTTGATATTATTTTTCAAGGCCATGTTTCAGATGATATAGGAAGTAATATACGATTGATGAATGGCACAAATAGCGACTCAAATTTTGTTGCTCAGTTATCAGGCTACAACAACCGAACAGACAACGGAGCAGCAACCCCAGTTAGACTGCACGGGCTAGTTGTGAGTGGTGCAATAAATAATTCTGCTGATGTTGCGCCTATTCCAGCTAATTCTCCTGCGGTTATGGAATTTGATGTGAGAAGACGAAATGGAAATGGAAATGCCCAAGCAGCAATTGCAAATCGTAATTTGTTTCAATGGTGTAACTTTACTACTTTAGAAATGCTAATGGATGGTTCAGGACAGTTGGGAATCAATCAATCTACTCCAGAAAATAGATTAGAAATTACGAGTCGTGCTGGTGATCCATATTTTGGTTTAGCTTCTGGTGCAAGCGGTTTAAGATTTACAGATTTAACTTCTTTAAGTACAACTTTAGCAAATGGAACAAATGGTGTTGATGCAACAAAAGTTTTGTCAGTTGATGAAAATGGCGATGTTGTTTTAGTCAATTCTTCAAATAGTGTTCAAGATGCACACAATGGTGCTTCACTATCTTCTTTTGATTTTACTAAAGTTGCATTTGGTCAAACAATTGGTCAAGCAGGAAATCCTGCAATTTTGTTAAACACCCGCGAAGTACCAATGAATAACCAGAACATTATATTTACAGTACCCGGAAGTGGCCCTTCAGCAGCAGGAAACAATGTTGGTTTTGGTTTGTCTAATCCAACTTCTCAAATTCACATTCAATCTTATCAAAATTCAGGTGTAAGTGTTCCATTTAGAGTTGATAATTCAAATGCACAACTTTCTGTTGCAATCAAAGACAACCAACGCATTGGTGTTGGAACAACAAACCCACAAGCAAGTTTAGAGTTAAAAACTGCACCTGGTTCTTTTCAAGCACCTGGAATTGTGTTAAACAGTGAATCTAACTTCCCTTCAAACTTCTTGACTTTCCAACAAAACAACGTAGCTAAATTTGTTATTGGTCATTATGACAATGCATTTACACTAGGAACAGGAAGCGAAAACAGCCCAGTATCCTACATTACTTTGAACAATGTTTCTCAAACAGTAAATTTCAACAAAAATGTAATTGCAAATAACAATGTAGATGTTATGGGTGTTTTAACAGTTCCAAGTGGTGTTGTAACAGGTTCAGACGCAATGTTCAAAACAAATATTGTTGATTTAACTACCCCACTTTCAATAATAAATCAATTACAAGCGCGTAAATATTACTATGATACAACAAGTTTTAGTGCATTTAATTTTGAGAATGATATGCAATTTGGTTTTGTGGCGCAAGAAATAGAGCAAGTATTACCAAACATAGTTAATACAAACACTTACCCTGCTCAATACGATTCATTGGGTAATCAAATTTCTACTCCAGTAAATTACAAAGGAGTAGAATACAATGAAATCATTCCAATTGCCGTTGCAGCTATTCAACAATTAAGTTCTGAAAATGACTCATTGAAAAATGTAGTTTCGAACCTAAACGACAGACTTACGGCTTTAGAAAACTGTTTATCTGCATTATTGCCAACTTTGTGTCAAATGAATCAACAAGCAATTCAAGCAAACACTCCGGCTGCACAAGAACAATTGCGAAAAGAAATTGCTGTTACTTTAACAAACCGTTCAACAATTATTTTGGATCAAAACGTTCCAAATCCATTCGCAGAACAAACAGTT
>JANNWW010000136.1:0-21325 GCA_031409255.1 Crocinitomicaceae bacterium | reverse complement strand
CCAAAGCCAAAAGAAATGAATAAATACTCCAAACAAATTAACTAAGCCCGCAATAAGCAAAAAAATAATTGCTACAATTGAGAAATCAAGAACATCTCTATTGTTTCCTCCATTTCCAGGTAGCTGAAAATTTATTGAGCTAATAATGGCAATTGCATAGAGAATGATTCCAAAAAATTGAACTCCAAAAGTTAGTATAAAAATTTGCCAATGTTTAGCATTTAGAATGAATTTTGTCATAGAATTAGTTTCAAGAAAATTTATAAAACAAAAAACCCTGACATAAATGCCAGGGTTTTAAAATATCTTCTTTTCAAGTATTACTTGATGAAAGACATAGAAGCATCTTCTGCATATTTTTTGAACTCAACATCTTTAGCTGCTTTCGCTTTGTAACCCGCATCTTTTCCGATAGCTGATTTCAGGTTAGAAACAACATCAGTCAATTTATCCTGACGTGCTCCAGCGATAGCTTTTAAATAAAATCCTTGTCCAGATTCTTTGTCTTTTGATGCATCGATTGTTTTAACAGCTGCCGCAGCATCACCGTTTAACAATTGAGCCAATCCTTTATTATATGTAGCTTCAGATCCAAAAGCTGCAATTGCATCAGCATATTTACCGTTTTGAATAGCGATAATTCCTTTGTTGTAAGAAACTTCAGCACCAGCTCCATTTGCTTCGTTGAACAATTTAGTTGCTTTAGCACGGTCACCAGAAGCTCCAGCAATTGCACCTAAGTTGTTTTTAGAAATCGCATTGTCTTTTAAACCGTTTGCTTTCTCAAATTGAGATTTAGCTTCAGCCATTTTACCTTGTTGGTACAATACTGCACCTACATTGTTAGCTGCACGGTAATCTGTAGCATCTTTTTTCTCAGCTTCACGAGAAACACGTAACTTCTCGTTTAAGTCTTCAGTTAATGTAGCTGTAAACAACAATTCTTCTAAAGTTAATTTCTGTGGATCAGAAACTGAAATTGCTTTCAATTCTTCGTCAGAATAACCAGTTAAATCGTAGTTGATTTTAAGTTCAGCACGACGTTGTAATGGGAAAACAGATTTTTCTAATTCAGTAAATGATTTAGCCATGTTTTTCATTTCAGTCTCACGTTGTGTTGGATCGTTATACATTGTCAAAACACGTAAGATTAAATCTTTATCTTCTTGTTTGATTTTTGTGTTTTTACCCAATTCCATTTTGAAACCTTCGAAATCTTCACCTCTACCCGCGATATTGAAAGTAACTGTTCCTGCTTTATCATTTTTTGCATTTGTTGCAACTTTGATAAATCCTTCTTTACCAGAATTTGCACGTGCAGTTGATAATTCATTGTTTTTTCCTTCTTCACCCTCTAAAGATGCAAAACCTGTTGCGTCGATAGATGTAATGTTGATTTTTGGATTTGCTTGAGCAGCAGCCAACCACGCAGTCATGTCAACCATGTCTTTGTCCTTAAACTCAGTAGCACGAACATCAGACTTAGCTTGCAAATAGTTAAATTGCGTCATTGCGTTTTGTGGAGTAACACGTTTGAAATCATCTTTCGCATAAATCACACGGAAATCTTTATTTACTAATAAAGGAGTAATGATTGTACCATCACATACTTTAGTATCATCAAATTTACCTTTTTTCTCTTTTCCACCTTTGAAAACTTTACCAGTAATCATTAACTCAGTGTTTTCAAACTCTGGCTTGTAAGCCACTACATCTGTATACGTGTATTTTCCGCCTGGCTTGTATTGAATTACAGAACCATTAGCTTGTGCTTTTTCACCTTGGATAGTTACTGTTTTTAATGCAGTAGAACCCAACATTGGAGTGATTTCAGCATACGCTTTTTTCTTGATGCCTTTCTCAGGGAAAGTTACGTCAACTTTAACACGAACCGAGTCTCCGTGCATTTCAAGTGGACAAGGAGTAACTTTGTAGTCCAAGTCTTTCAACAAGTCACAGCTTGTTACTAGCGATCCAGCTAATGCGATGAAAGCTAATCCTGTTAAATTTTGCTTTTTCATATTCATTGTAGTTTCTTCTTTAATAGAATTTTCAGTGCAAACATAATTACTTTTTTTTGAATCAAGTAATATTTTGTTGTTTTTTAACTGACAAGCAAAGGATAATGAACGATAATTGGCTCGTTTTCATCGATGTATGCTTTTGAAATAGTGCCGTTTACCTCGTTTAGAAAACTGCTTAGTTCACTATTTATCAGTTCTTTAAGTGGTAAAAAAACAAATTTTCTATCCAAAATATATTTGTGCGGAATTTGGAGTTTTGAAGTGTTAATAACTTCATGCCCGAAAAGTAAAATGTCTATATCAATTATACGCGAACTGTAAGCCTGATTTGGGGTTTTAATTCTCCCCATTTTTAGTTCAATTGCTTGTGTAATATCAAGTAACTCGAACGGATTCATGCTTGTATCAATCTCAAAAACAGAATTGTAAAACAAATCGTCACTTATAAATCCAACAGGTATAGATTCATATATATTGGCAGTTCGAACAACAGTGATTTTGTTTTCTTGGAGTAGTTCAATTAAATTTTGAAAATTTAATAAGCGGTTTCCGAGATTAGTTCCTACTCCTAAAAAGATTTGATTTAAATTTTGTTTACCATTCAACATTTTAATTTTCCATTTATCGTTTATCTTTCAGAACTCCATCATTTTGTTTCAATTAGCCTTCAATTGAGCTTTACATTTGTCTAAATTAATTAAGTTTAGCTTATGAGCACACCTAAAGTAGGTTTTTGGAGAATTTTTTGGCCTTCATTGGTCGCGTCACTTATTTTGTCTGTTATTGGATGGATTTTTTGGTTAATCGTTTTTAGCAGTTTGCTTTCCAGTGAAGAAAAAATTGTAAACAAGTCTGTTTTACACATGAAACTTACGGATGAAGTGAGCGAAATGTCGAACACAAGTTTTGATCAAAGTTCACTGTCTTTAAATAAACAAATTGGTATTGCCGACATTCTTCATGGTTTAAAACAAGCAAAGAAAGATGAAGAAGTGAAAGGTGTTTATCTTGAACTTGGTAATGTTTCAATGGGTTACGCCACTGCAAAAGAAGTGCGAGACGGAATTGCAGATTTTCAGGAATCAGGAAAGTTTGTAGTTGCATTTTTGAATGGTGAATATATTTCTCAAAAACAATATTACATTGCTTCAGTGGCAAAAGAAATTTACGGTTTTCCCACTTCAACTGTCGAATTTATGGGACTTGGAACTGAGATCATGTTTCTAAAAGGAATGTTTGATAAATATGGTGTTGAAATGCAGGTTGTTCGTGGTTCGGGGAATGATTTCAAAAGTTTCGTTGAACCTTATTTCAGAAATAACATGAGTGATTCAAGTCGCATGCAAGCTAATCGTTTTTTGTCTTCCATGTGGAACGATATTCGAACTGAAATTGGTGCTAGCAGAAAAATAAGTAAAGTTGAATTGAACAGCATTGCTGAAAATGTTAAAGTTACACGCATGTCTGACGCATTGAAATACAAGTTTATAGACGGACTTAAATATGCAGACGAAGTGGAGGCACTAGTGGCTAAAAAAGCTAAGTTAAACGACTTGTCTGACATCCTATCATTCGAAAAATACGCCAAAAAGAAATTTAAATTAAGCCAACAATCTATTTCTTCTGACGGAGGTGCTAGTGTTGCAGTAATTGTTGGTGAGGGTGCGATTACAGTTGATGGCGACGAAATGGCAAGCAAGAAAATTTGTAGTTATTTCCGTGAAGCCAGAAACGACAATGCAATTAAAGTGGTTGTTTTTAGAGTGAATTCAGGTGGCGGATCAGCACTTGCATCGGAAGAAATTTGGCGCGAAGTAATGCTAACCGAGAAAAAGAAAAAAGTTATTGTTTCGATGGGCGATTATGCGGCATCTGGCGGATATTATATTTCAGCTCCCGCAACAACTATTTTTGCGGAAAACACAACTCTTACTGGTTCAATAGGTGTTTTTGGAGTGGTTCCGTTTACAGGAGACCTGTTTCAGAAAAACTTTGGAATTACCTTCGATCGTGTTCAAACAAACAAACACTCAGTTTTGTCAATGAATAAGCATTTAACTGAAGAAGAATTTAATTTTATTCAAAGCGATGTAGACAAAACCTACCTGAATTTTAAACAAAGAGTGGCAGAAGGACGCGGTTTAACATTAGAACAAGTTCAACGAATTGCACGCGGACGAGTTTGGACAGGTGCAGATGCCGTAAAAATTGGTTTAGTTGATAAAATTGGGGGTTTTGAAGATGCTTTACAATTCGCAATTAAACTGGCAAATGTAAAAACACCAACAATTCGCTATTATCCAATTTATAAAGAAGATAAATTTGGAGATGCCTTAGAAGCTATAATCGACGAAGAAACTACGCATATTAAAAGTTCAAAAATGCCCAAATTGGCAAATGAACTAATGGAAATTTTGAAGAAAATTGAAACTTGGCGCGGAATCCAAATGCGTATGCCGGATGTGTATTCCATTTATTAAAACTTTTAAAAAAAAAATAATTATGAGGGCACGCATAGCATTGCGTGCCCTCTGTTGTGTTAACCTTTTTTTTTAAGAATTTGATTTATTGATTTCCTTTTTCTGTTTACTTTGCAAAATGATTCAAACAAACGTTTCTTTAAAACCATATAATACTTTCGGAATTGATGTGAAGGCGAAAGCTTTTGCAGTATTTAATTCTATTGAAAGTCTTCGATCAATTTTGTCTGCTAATTCAGATTTACCAATTTTTATTCTGGGTGGCGGAAGCAATATTTTATTCACTAAAGATGTGGAAGCGTTGGTTCTAAAAAATGAATTAGTAGGAGTTGAACTAATTAAAGAAAACGATACAGATGTTTTGGTGAAGGCTGGAGCTGGAGTTATTTGGCACGAATTCGTTCTTTTTGCAATTGAGAATGGGTGGGGCGGAGTTGAGAATTTAAGTCTCATTCCTGGAAACGTTGGAGCGAGCCCGATGCAAAACATTGTCGCTTATGGAGTTGAAATTAAAGATGTGTTTGAATCTTTAGAAGCGTTAAGTTTAGAAACTTTGAAAATTGAAACAATCGATAATGAAACGTGCAAGTTTGCTTACCGAGAAAGTATTTTTAAACACCAAGCCAAAGGCAA
Source organism: Crocinitomicaceae bacterium (assembly GCA_031409255.1). Lineage (GTDB taxonomy): Bacteria > Bacteroidota > Bacteroidia > Flavobacteriales_D > Crocinitomicaceae > Fluviicola. The sequence goes on along the minus strand of JANNWW010000136.1, from coordinate 16,188 downwards.
ATACATTATTACCACTGTTACTTTTCGCCTAAGTAAAAAGCCAAATTTCAAAACGAGTTATGGCGCTATTCAAGAAGAAATCGAAAAAATGGGTGCAGAATTATCTATTCGAACAATCAGCAATGCCGTTATTCAGATTCGTCAGAGCAAGTTGCCAAATCCTAAAGTTTTAGGTAACGCAGGAAGTTTTTTCAAGAACCCTGTTATTTCAAAAGATTTGTTTTCAGAATTGATCATAAAGTTTCCAAATATGCCAAATTATCCGCAAGTAAATGGAGACATTAAACTTGCTGCCGGTTGGCTCATTGAAACTGCAGGGTGGAAAGGAAAACGAATTGGAAATGTGGGCATGCACGAAAAACAAGCACTCGTTTTGGTAAACTATGGTTCTGCTTCTGGTTTTGAATTGCTCGAACACTCTCAGCGTGTTATTGATAGTGTAATGGAACAATTTGGAGTTGAACTTGAACGCGAAGTGAATATTTGTTAAAAGTGTTAAGACTGAAAATCGGAAAATTTGTATCAATCAAGGGTGTAATTTGCTTTTATTCATTCAATTTTTAGGTTTTCAACAGCAAAAAAAAGTTACCAACAAATCCCTTCTTTTATTTAATCTATTTTTTTGCGGAAATGAATGAAATGTAATTCGCCATTAATAAAAGCGCAACATTCCTTTAATAGCTGTTTTCATTAAGTTTTGTAGAATTTTAAATGTGCTTGAAAATTAAAGTAAATTATTTTCCTTGGCGAATATGTTTTACTGTTTGCTTGTTTTGTTTCTTTCACCCGCAAAATAAAGTTGGAATTTACGTTTGAATTGTTGAAATTTGCTCAGATTTTAATTAAAAAACTATTATGAAAAAAAATTATATTGAAAAATGGTCTACAAGGCTTTTAGTCGTATTAACCTTGTTGACCACATCATTTTCATTTTCTCAAGTTGATGTTATAGCCACTGGCGGTACTTTGTCGGCTACTTATCCAACAATTGCGGCTTCGGTAACTGCTATAAACTCAGGAACACACACGGGGTCTATTACGGTGAACATTGTTGCTGGACATTCAGAAACTGCTCCTGTGGGAGGAATTATTCTGACAGCTACAGGAACTTTAAGTAATCAAATCATTTTTCAAAAAAATGGAGCAGGAGCTAATCCTTTGATCAATGCATATGCAGGTGGAACCGGTACTCCAGGTACTGCGGTTCAAGATGCTATCTTTAAGTTTGTGGGTTCAGATTATGTAACCATTGATCGTTTAGATTTAAACGACCCAAATGGTGCTAATCCAGCTACAATGGAAGATGGTTATGTTTTCTATAAAGCTAGTGCAACTGATGGATGTCAGTTTAATACTATTCAAAATTGTACAATTACTCTTAATAGAACGAACAACGCTACAGGTGTAACTCCCCAGTTTGATGGATCGATTGGTATTTTCTTTTCGAATGCTATCCCGACGGCTGCAACTACACCGTTAACGGTTACTGCAGTTACAGGATCAAATCGTTTCAACAGAGTTTATTCAAATACTATTCAAAATGTAAATATAGGTATTGGATTCTCAGGTTTTGGAGCTACTATAGGTGTTGGTCCAGCACCAGTTGCAGCAACTTTTTTGGGTGATTTGAATAATGATGCTGGAGGAACTTCTCTTGCAACAGGTAACACGGTATTAAATTATGGTGGTGCAGCAGCAGCAACAAATCCTGCAGCAGGTATTAGAAATTCAAACCAATGGTCTTTTAACGCATCTTTCAATACGATAACCAACAATAATGGTTCAGGTGTGAATCATGTTTCTACTTTGAGAGGTATCTTAATTGGTGGTGCAACTTCAGCTAACTTGGATGTTTTGAACAATGTAATTACACTTACATCGGGTGCAACAACATCATTAGTGGAAGGTATCAGTTCTTCTGCTGGTACAGCAGCCTTATTAAATACTGTGAATATCAACAATAATACTGTAAGAATTGCTTATACTACAGCAACTACAGGTTCAGTAAACGGAATCATTTCAACAGCTATAGCTACTAACCTAATAGCAAATGGAAATGTATTGACATCAAATGTAGGAGCAGCTTTACCTATTAATAACACAATTAGTGGAACAGGAACGGTTTTATGGATGACATTTGGATCTCCAAATAATATTACGGCAAACAACAATACTATTTCAAATATTGCTAGAACATCAGCTGCTGGTGGTATAATGCGAGGGATTGTGATTGCATCTCCTACAAATACAACAATTGATGGAAACTTGATTGAGAATATTGCTTATTCTACTCCAACATCTACTGGAGGTTTTGATGGAATCTATGGTTTTACATCTTCCGTAAATGTAACATACACAAACAATATTGTTCGAAATATTAGTACACCATCAACTGGATTAATTAGAGGACTTGTTGAGTTTGGAGTTACTGGAAACAAGAATATTTCTAACAATCAAGTATATGGTTTTTCAACAACTTCTGGTGGAGTTGGTGGTGCTTCTTTTATAGGGATCCTATCGAGTACTGGTGTTGTGACAATAAGTAATAATCAAGTTTATGGATTAACCTCCGTAGGAACTTCAGGAGGAACTGTTGGAGCAATTACAGGTATATCTTTAACAGGAGGTACTTCATCTTTGATTTCAAGAAACAAGATTTATAACTTATCTACTTTAGCAACAGGTGCGACTCCAGTTATTAATGGAATAACTGTTTCAGGTGGAGCTACAAATACTGTTGAAAACAATTATATTGGCGATTTAAAATCAACATCAACTGGTGCTGGTATGTCAGGATTATCTTCAATAAATGGAGTTAATATTTCTGCAGGAACAACTGCAAATTTGTATTACAATACAATCTATTTAAATGCAACGAGTACTTCAACAACTACTTTCGGAACATCGGCTGTGTTTTTAAATTCAACTACGACAAATCTTGATTTGAGAAATAATAATATTGTAAACTTATCAATTCCCGCACAAGATGTTTTGAATGTTTCAACTAATGGTATTTCAGCTGGTTTAAGAAGAAGTTCTGGTACTGGTGGTACAGTTCCTGCAAATTATTCAACTTCTTCTAACAATAATAATATTTGGGTTAATTCTGCTGCAGGAACTAATAATCGTTCTGCTTATGTTGAGGGAACAGCTACTATTACTAACAATATGAATACAGTTTCAGCAATGAAAACATTCATGGTGAACCGTGATCAAGTTTCTGTATCTGAAAATCCAACATTCTTAAATACGGCAACACCTGTAGCTCTAGATTGGTTACATCTTAATAATGTTACTCCAACTTTATTAGAAAGTGGAGCAAATAACATAAGTGGGATTACTACAGATTATGACAACGATATTCGTCAAGGAAACGTAGGTTATTCTGGTACAGGTTCAAATCCAGACATTGGTGCTGATGAGTTTAATGGAACTACACCTGCTCCTGTTATTACTACTATTACGGTTTTACCAGCAGGAAATGCATGTGTTAATGCAAGTAGAGGTGTAGGAGCGACGATTACTACATCTATTCCAAATACAATTACATCTGCACAAATAAATTATTCAATAAATGGTACTGCTCAAGCAGCAATTCCAATGACTTTCTTTGGTTTAGATATTTACACAGGAACTATTCCAACTGTAATTCCTACTAATGCAACTGTAGTTTGGTCTATTTCTGCTACAAATTCAATTGGAATATCTTCTACTTCAGGTTCTCAATCATATACAGATGAACCTTTAACTGGAGTTAATGGAACTGCAACTGCTAGTTTAACAACCGTTTGTGCGGGAAGTCCAAGTTCTTTAAGTGCAACATTAGCTTTGTCAGGTGCAGGTCCGGTAGGAACTCCAGGCGTTGCTAGTGCAAACTTCCCTGATGTTCCATTGAACCATGCTTATGGAGGTGCTAAAACTCAATATATATATAGAGCTTCTGAATTAATAGCTGCTGGTTTTTCAGCAGGTAACATCACTAACTTATCATACAATGTAACTGCAATCGGAACTACTCCTTTGAATGCATTTACTATTGACATGGGCAATACTGCTCAAAATACCGCAGTAACAAACGTAGCAATTACTTCAGGATTAACGAATGTTTATACGAATGCTGCTCAACCAGTAACTTTAGGAACTAATAATTTTTTATTATCTACTCCGTTTTCTTGGGATGGTACGTCAAACATAGTAGTTTCATTTGTATATTCAAATAACAATGCAGGTGGAACTAGTTCAACTCTTACTTCTTCTACTGCAAGTTTTGTTTCAACAATGGGAATTCGAGCAGACAATACAACCGCTACTTGCTTATATGGAGCTGTAGCTTCAACTGATGCTTGTGTGAATCTTACAAATACAAACGCAACTAGTTCAATTAGACCTCTAATTACCTTTACTGGAAATAGAGCTCCTGCAATAACTTCGGTGACTTGGATGAATGGTGTAACTACTGTTGGAACGGGAAATCCATTGATAGTAAATCCTGTTACAACAACAACTTACACAGCAAATATTACAGCTGCAGGATGTGTGCTTTCACCTTCTCCTACAGTAATGGTGAATGTAAACCCAGTGAATGTTGCGTTAACTCCAATTAATATTTCTTGTAATGGCTTATCTGATGGGTCTTTCTCTTTAGGAACAGTAACTTGTGGTGTTGCTCCATTTACCTATTCAGTAGATGCTGGAGCATTTGGATCAATTCCAACAAATTTGACATTAGGTGCTCATACAATTATTGTAAAAGATGCAGGTGGGTTCGATTCGGCTCCAATTATGATTACAATTACACAACCACTATCTGTCGGAACGCCAGTAATTCCTACAAATGCAAGTATTTGTCAAAATGACGGTTCGGCTCTAATAAACGCTACGAATAGTGGTTCAATTGTTCTTACAATTCCACTTTCTGCTGCAGGTGATGAATCAAATGTTGTTCCAGGTAATGTTATCGGATCTTCTACTTATACTGCACTTCCTGCAGGAGCTACAGTTACTTCTGCAACAATTACTGTTAATGGATTGATACCAAATGGTGGTGATTATCAAACAGATGTTAAACTCGGTTTCTCTGGTTCAATTAATGATCCGGCAACTTTAGCATCTTCTGGCACTAGCTTGTTAGGTGCGGGAACTGTTTCAGGTGTTCCGTATAATTATACCCGTCCAATTCCAGTTGGAACAATTAACACTGCAGGCGGAGCTTTCAATGTTTTATATTGGAATGATTTTGAAGATGTAGCTGGCGCCGAAGATGCTACTTTCCCTGCAACTGCAACAGTAACTATAAATTATTCTGGTTCAGGAGCATTCTCAAGTTTATCTTGGTGGACAGCTGCTTCAGCAGGAACTAATTTAGGAACAACTTCTCCTTTTGAAACAGTTGGAACAACAGTATTACCAACTACAAGTACTCCAGGAACATATACTTTCTATGCCCAAGGACAAAATGGTGTTTGTGCATCAGCAACTCGTTTGCCTGTTACGGTTACAGTAAATGCTTTACCAGTTGTAAATGCAGGTGCAGACCAAACAGTATGTGAAGGTTCAGCTGTAACTTTAAACGGAACTGTTTCAGGTGGAACTTGGTCTGGACCAGTTGCAGTAACAAACGGAACAGCCTTTACTCCACCAGCTGGAGTTCATACATTCATCTACACAGTAACAAACGTTTCTGGATGTACAGATGCTGATACAGTAATTGTAACTGTTAATACTAACCCTGTTTCAAATGCAGGTGCAGACCAAACAGTATGTGAAGGAACAGCTGTAACTTTAAACGGAACTGTTCTAGGTGGAACTTGGACTGGACCAGTTGCAGTAACAAACGGAACAGCGTTTACTCCACCAGCTGGAGTTCATACATTCATCTACACAGTAACAAACGTTGCTGGATGTTCAGATGCTGATACAGTAATTGTTTCAGTAAACACACTTCCTGCAGCAACAGCATCTTACTCAGGAGATTCAATCTTAACAGCTTCTGCGGGTTCAACATATCAGTGGATTGATTGTGCTACGAACACTGCAATTGCAGGAGCAACTTCTCAAACTTTCCAAGCAACAGCTAATGGCTCGTATGCAGTTGTTGTTACAAACGCAACAGGTTGTTCAGATACTTCAACTTGTGTAACTGTTGCAGATTTAAGTGTAGATTCCAAGGAATTCACTTTCATTAATGTATATCCAAATCCAACAAACGGATCTGTGACTGTTACGATGAACGCTGAATTTGCTTCCATTGAATTGGTAGACGCACAAGGAAAAGTAATCGCTGTTTCAACTGTTAACAATGGTGGAATAGTTGATTTGACATCTGTTGAAAGAGGTGTATATTTCTTAAGAGTGAAAACTGAAAAAGGTCAAACTACTCAACGAGTAGTGAAACAATAATAAGTTTAAATTATATTCTGAAAGTCCGATTGATGTATTTCAATCGGACTTTTTTTTGTTTAACTATTGTGTATCCAAGTTTGTCAACTAATTTTACAGAAAGACCAAATATGTTCGATAAAAAAATCACACTTGAACAAATAAATCAATTCAATAAAAACACGCTCATGGAAACATTGGGAATGGAATGTATTGAAATTGGTGCCGATACTTTAACAGTGCGTATGCCTGTTAACGCTCGAAATCACCAACCAATGGGTTTACTTCACGGTGGAGCTTCTGTTGCTTTAATTGAATCTATTGGCTCAATGGGTTCGGCTTTGTTGTGCGATTTATCAAAAGAAGCGCCCGTTGGCTTAGAAGTGAACGCAAATCATGTGGGTGGAATTAAAAGTGGGTCGGTGAAAGCAATCGGTCGAATAGTTCATGCCGGCAAAAGAACACACGTTTGGTCTGTAGATATTTTTGATGAATCGAACGATAAGTTAATTTGTACCGGGCGTTTAACAGTTATGATTCTTCAAAAATAAATGGATTACGTTTATTATAAACTGCCTTTTGAAACAACTATTCAGTTCAAAAAAGGAGTCTTCAACGAATTAGAAAACAAAGAAAAATCTCTATCTGGCTTTGTTATTAGCGATTTTTTGCACAAAAAAGTTTACAATTTACAGGAAGAAGATTCAATGAATGAACAAGAGATTCTTCATTTTTCATCTGAAAAACCAATCGTTATTTCACACAGAGATTATTTAATTGAAGCGCAATCTGCAATTCATGCTTTTGGTTTAATGGGAGTCGAAAAAATGGTGTACTCAAAAGTAAAAATGCAAATTTTCGACCATTCAAAAACAATGGAATTATTCAATCTATTGTGCGAAAATTACCCCACTGTTTTTTGTTATCTAATTAGTTCAGCAAAATTTGGAACTTGGATTGGAGCAACACCAGAGTTGTTAGCTCAAAAACGTGGACTTCAAATTAAAACTGTTGCTCTAGCAAGCACAAAAAAACTGAACGATAACTCAGACTGGAATTCGAAGGAATTAAACGAACACCGTTTTGTAGTAGAAAATATTCGTTCAACTTGTGAGAAATATGCGTTAGAAGAACTTGAGATAGACGGACCGAAATCTCATCCTGCTGGTCCAGTAAAACATTTGTTGACTGAATTTTCTGGACATTTAACCAAGAATAACTTCTGGAATTTCTTAAACGACCTTCACCCAACCCCTGCCGTTTGCGGAACTCCTAGAATTCAAGCCCTCGATTTACTTCTCAGCCGAGAAATGCACGAACGCGAACTTTATACGGGTTTCATTGGTTTAAATAATGAATTAAATGCAGATATATTTGTGAACTTACGCTGTGCTCAAATTCAAGAAGGAAGAGCTTTCCTTTATTTAGGAGGCGGTTTTACAAAAGATTCAAACCCAGAAAATGAATGGGAAGAAACAGAAAACAAAGCAGAAACCCTTCTGAAATTTATGCGTGAACTCGTTTAATCCAAAACTGTTGCTTAATTTTAAATGATGAAAACAAGTGCGAAAATAGAAGTTCAACTTTTGGTTGATGCATGTAAACGAATTGGGATTACGCACGTGGTGCTGTCGCCTGGTTCCCGAAACGCTCCGCTTTCTATTGCCTTCGATGAAGATCCTTTTTTTACAAACATTCTCATTCCAGACGAACGTTCAGCTGCATTTGTTGCAATGGGAATGGCGCAACAATTAAAGAAACCCGTTCTAATTGCATGCACTTCAGGTTCTGCACCATTGAATTATTATCCAGCTGTTGTGGAAGCGTTCTACCAGCAAATTCCTTTGTTAATTGTAACTGCAGACAGACCAGCTCAATGGACAGATCAGGGCGACGGACAAACCATTCGCCAACAACATGTTTTTGGCTCACATGTAAACGATTTTGCGCAGTTGAATGAAATCCATTCTGACGAAGATCGCTGGTTTTTTGAACGAAATTTAGCACGAACACTTTTTTCAAGTAATGGAAAAATGAAAGGTCCGGTGCATTTAAATATGCCTTTCTCAGAACCGTTATACGAAACTACTGAAGCTACAGCTCAACTTAAAAGTTGGATTGAACCTTTGGAAATAGATACCCAAATTTCAACTAATGGAAAAGTTAAATTAAAAAATTTATTAACTGAGAAACAAAGAAAACTCATCATAATTGGTCAAAATAGCGATGCAACAATTAGTTTGAATTCTTTGAACGAAATTGCCAAAAGAAAAGATACTGTTGTTTTATCGGAACACACATCAAATGTTCCGCCTTCAAATTGCATCGACAGAATCGACCAAGTTCTTAATTTATTTGACGCTGAATCAGAAAATATTTTTTTCCCAGATGTTATTATTCAATTAGGCGATGCCATTATTTCAAAGAAAATTAAACGATTTCTGCGCAGGTCAAACGCACCAGTAATTCGGGTTAACCATGCTTTTCCCGAAATGGATGTGTTTCAAAATTTAAAGTATTCGCTGCAAACAGACAACACAATTTTTCTCGATTTTTTAAATTCTGAAATTGAAATTTCTGACGTGAACTTTGTGCGAATTTGGACTGCAATGAAAACGAAAGTGCAGCAAAAGCACAACGAAGTTTATTCAACTATTCCTTATTCAGATTTGAAAGTTGTGGGAACGTTACTCGATTCTTTAGAAAAAAACACACAGATTCATGTGTCAAATTCATCTATGATTCGCTATGCATTGTTATTTGAAAATAAAAAAAACTTCACCTATTATTGCAATCGGGGAACTTCTGGAATTGATGGTTCAACATCTACTGCATTGGGTGCGGCTTTGGCAAATCCGAGTCAAAAACACCTCATGTTAACAGGCGATTTATCGTTTTTATACGATTCGAATGCTTTGTGGAATGCCTATTTCCCTGAAAATTTAAGAATTGTAATCGTCAACAACGGTGGTGGAGATATTTTTAATATTATTTCTGGGCCAGATTCTACCCAACAACACAAAACCATTTTTGTTGCCGAACAGCAATTTAAAATGAAGAATTTAGTTGCCAACTTTAACTTGTCTTATCGAGAAGTGAATTCAATTGAATTATTTGAAAAAGCTTTGTTAGAAAAAGAAATTCAAGTTATTGAAGTAAATACAATGCATATTGAAAATGCAAACTTGCTCAAAAAGTATTTTCAATTGATGAAATAAAAAAGAGAGCCCATTTGTTAAAACTACTACCAAAAAACAAACGGAACTCTCTGATTGACTTGAATGCTTAATAAATTAAGCTTGGGTTTATGAACCGAAGTTATGAAATAACTTTCAAGTTTGCAATTTTTTCTATTTTTTTTTCTCGTACAATGTATTTCTTCATTAAATGCTTTGTAATTTCGCTCTTTTAATTTCTAAAACAGTAAATAATGGAGTTCGATTTTGGTGTATTGCTTACCTCAGCAGGTTTAGTTTCTTTGTTCACGTTAACATTATTGGAAATAGTTTTAGGTGTTGATAATATTATTTTCATTTCTATCGTTACTGAAAACTTACCAAATGAAAAAAAGAAATATGCCAGAAATCTAGGTTTGTTCATTGCGATGCTCATTCGGATTGCACTTTTGTTCGCTATCGGTTGGATTATTTCATTAGATAAAGAAACAATCTCAGTTTTCCCGAATTCATTCGACCCAATAATTCACCATGGAAAAATGTATAAACCTGGCGTTTTTTCAGTTAAAGAATTAATTTTATTTGCAGGAGGTTTATTTTTGATGTATAAATCGGTTACAGAAATTCACGATAAGATTGCAGGAAACGATCACGAAAATTCTTCTAAGAAAAAAAGTGTTTTAAGTGCAATCATTCTTCAAATAGTTATAATTGATATTATTTTCTCTGTCGATTCAATACTTACAGCTGTTGGAATAGTTAAAGAAGTTCCAATTATGATGGGCGCAGTAGTTTTATCTATGATAGTGATGTTCATTTTCGCTGGAAAAATTGCGGAATTCATTAATAAACGACCAACAATTAAAATTTTGGCGCTTGCCTTTTTAGTAATGATAGGTTTTGTATTGGTCTGCGAAGCATTCAATTATGAATTACCGAAACAATTAATCTATTTTGCTATGGCTTTTTCTTTCTTGGTAGAATTCTTCAATATTCGCATGCGTAAAAACATGGGCAAACAAGAATAATGAACAAGAAACAAGTTCTCGAAATTTTAGGAATTGAAGACGAACAATTAGCACACGATGCTTTTGAAGAAGAATTATTTCAGATTAAAAAAAAATTAATCGAAAAACCTTTGCTTCGTCTTACATCAAAAGCAAAAGTGAAACGTTTAAAAGAATTAAAAGAACTGGAATCTATTTTAGAAATTCCAGTAAATTTTGTAAACACAAAAAATCTTGTTCCAGTTAGTGTTCCAGTTTCTGAATGGTGGAAACAGTATCAGGAATTTAAATCTTATTGGTTGAAATCTGTTTTTGTTTCAGAATCTGCTAGTGAATTGTTGAAATGTATCTTTTTTTATTTCACGCAAGAAAAGTTGTTTTGTGATCAAATCCATGGGGAAGATCTACATAGTGAAACCCCACTATTTGGAGTTAAATCAGATGAAATGAAACTAGAAAAAGGATTCTCACTTGCTGAAAAGTTAAATTTAACTTCTTTCGAGGAAATTAAACAATGCAAAGAAGAATTCTCTTCAGAGTTCCTGCTTTCCCTGAAACGCTTATCTTTGTTGCCTCAATATCTGTAGTAATGATCAACGAAACTTTTTCCAATTTACGCTTAAGACTCGAATTAGAGGAATGGCCCGGATTGTATTTTTTTAAATTCATTGTGCCAAATAATTCAGAGGCAATTGACGATGCAAAAAAATTGTTTTCAAAATGGGCAGAAATTAAAGAAAATCAATCAAAAACAGGTAAATTTGTATCGATTTCCGCAAAGCAGTTCATGGAAAACGTAGATGCAATAATTGATGTTTACCACCGTGCACAAGCTATTCCCGGAATAATTTCGTTATGAAAAACAACAAGAAAGCAATTCTATTAGTTATTATCAGCTTCGTAGTGTTATGCGTAAGTTCTGTTTTATTGAATTACACTAGCGCGCGATTAAGTTTGGTTCGTTATGTTAATCTGTTTTTTGTCGTTGCTTCCGCTTTGGCAATGTTTTCTATTTGTTATCAATTACTCATTAAGCGGTTCAAAAAAACGCATCGCGTAGTTGATCAAAGTCAGTTTGCAAAATTATATGATCTTGAAAACACAAAATTGTCGGGTAATGAAGTGCAATTTTATTTCACTATTGAACGAACTTCTCATGTGCGTTTCGATATTTTGAACAAAGAAATGAACTCGGTAGCAAATTTAAAAGACGAATCAGTTAATTCTGGCGGTCATATTTTGCATTTTAATACAACAACTCTCGAGAACGGAATTTATTATTACGCTTTGGAAACAGATAACCAACGGACAATGAAAAAAATCTGGATCGAAAACCCCGCTTAGGATGTCAAGATGTCAGTCTTTTTGATTGGCAAACTATTTGTTAAAAGTAATTATCAAACAAAAAACAAATAGTAATTTTGTACCGACGAAAGTCAAAATAAATTAGAACTAAGATTATGGCATTAGAAATTACAGACGCAAACTTCGAACAAGTTGTTTTGCAATCAGACAAACCCGTATTAGTTGATTTTTGGGCAGAATGGTGCGGCCCATGTCGTATGTTAGGTCCAATTGTTGAAGAAATGGCAAAAGAATATGACGGACGTGCAATTATTGGAAAAGTAAACGTTGACGAAAATCCGGCAGTTGCTGCGCAATTCGGAATTAGAAATATTCCAACAGTAATCTTCGTTAAAAGAGGTGAAATAGCTGATAAATCAGTTGGTGCAGTTCCTAAAACTCAATTAACTACAAAATTAGACGCTTTATTGTAAGCAATAAAAAGTGTTTCAAAAGGCTTCCAAATTTGGAAGCCTTTTTTTCATCATTAAATTTCGAATATGCAAAGTACTTTAAAAAGATTTAAATATTTCGGACTCGGATTTGGAATTGGGCTCGTGTTCGTTTTTTTCTTTTTTGGAAATCGCGGTTGCTCATGGCTTCCTGAAGGAAGAGTGAAAACAACAATTGCTGGAAAAGTAATTGTTGTTAACGAAGAAACAGAAAAATTACTTACTCAAAAGGGAATTGGAACGGAAGAAATTATTTCCTTACTTAATAATGGAGATGTTGCTTTTGGCGATTCTAAAAAGCAAGGAAATCCGCAAGTATATATTATAAACGGAACAATAAAAAACAAAGAAACAGCACTTTGGTTTACGCTCCCAAAAGATGGATTTATCTCTGAAGTTCAATTTCCTAAAGGAAACATTCAGCTTGCAACAAATTCAAAAAAAGGATTCGGTAAAATGATTCATTTTCCAAATGTAAAATCGTGGGTGTTTATTGAGTCGTTTCCAGAATTAGAAAAAGGGCTGACAAAGGCCGACTATAAAAATGAAAAAATTGTGCAAAAAGCATTAAAAAGTTCAGGTAAAGTTGACTTTGAAAAATCGAATTTATCAGTTGAGCCGTCTCCAGAACATTACATTACATTTCAAAATTCTGCTGGAAAAACCATCGGAACGCGCTGTGTTTGGTATCAAGATCACGTAAAAATTTCCAACTTTTTTCTCGAAGCTGCATCAAAGTAAGAACTTATTTAGTTTTCACTGTTGAAAAGTGCTTGTTTATATAGGCTCAAGGCACGCATTATTTATTAACTTTGTTTTATGGAATTTTCTGCTCTACAAATAGCAAGTATCCTCGATGGAGTGGTGCTGGGTGATCCAGATGTAACCGTTCGAGGTTTAGCAAAAATTGAAGAAGGCGTTTCAGGCGCACTCTCGTTTTTGTCGAACATGAAATATGAAGAATACATCTACTCAACTGGTTCATCTATTTGTATCGTAAACAAAACATTCGAGCCAACAAAAGAATTGCCCAAAACCTTAACTTTAATTAAAGTTGAAGATGCGTATGCTTGTTTTGCTAAATTGCTTCAAGTTTACAGTCAAATGAATCAAAAGCCTCCTAAAATTGAGCAGCCGTCTTACATTTCTGAAACTGCTAACGTAGGTGAAGGTCTGTATTTGGGTGCTTTTGCATATATCGGCGACAATGCTAAAGTGGGGAAAAATGTAAAGATTTATCCAAATGCAGTCATTGGAGACAATGTTGAAATTGGCGACGACACTACCATACACGCAGGAGTGAAAATTTACGCTGATTGTAAAATTGGTGCGCGTTGCATTCTTCATGCGGGAGTAGTGTTAGGAAGTGACGGCTTTGGCTTCGCTCCAGACGACAATGGTGTTTTTTCAAAAGTTCCACAAATCGGAAATGTTCTTATTGAAGACGACGTAGAAATAGGAGCAAATGCAACAATCGATTGTGCAACTATGGGCTCAACGATTATTCGCAAAGGTGTAAAAATTGACAATTTGGTTCACATAGCTCACAATGTTGAAATTGGCGAGCATTCAGCAATGGCCGCTCAGGCTGGAGTTGCTGGTTCAGCAAAAATAGGAAAGCATGTAATGATTGGTGGTCAGGCTGGTATTTCAGGTCATCTTTTCATTGCAGATGGAACTAAAATTGTTGCTCAATCAGGAATTCCGAGCTCAGTTAAAAAAGCAGATACGTTAATGGGGTCTCCCGGAATTCCGTTGGAAGATTTTAAAAAATCGTATTTCGGATTTAGAAAATTACCATTTCTTTTACAGAAAATAAATGAAATGGATCAAAAGATAAAAGACTTAGCAAAGCTTCAGAATAGTATATGGAAAAACAAAGAACCCTCAAAGAAACTCTAATTTTCAATGGTGTTGGATTGCATACTGGTAATCCTGTAACTATGGAAGTTTGTCCGGCTGCTGAAAATCACGGATATAAATTTCAACGTGTAGACATAGAAAACCAGCCCATAATTAAAGCAGATTGCGATTTAGTTGTTGCAACAGATAGAGGAACAACTTTAGAAGATAAAGGTGTGCGTGTTTATACAACCGAACATATTCTTGCAGCACTTTACGGAATGCAAGTTGATAATGCGCTCATAAAAATTAATGGACCAGAAATTCCTATTATGGATGGAAGTTCAATGGTTTTTGTGAACGAAATTGAACGTGTAGGTTATGTTGAGCAAACTGCCGATCGGGAATATTTAGAGTTAACTGAAAATATTCCCTGGGAAGATCTTGACAAAGGAATAGAGTTTTTAGCAGTTCCCGATAAAAATTACCGTGTAACCGTTATGGTCGATTATAAATCGCCTGTACTTGGAACACAGCACGCTTCTATGTATCAGATTTCTGATTTTAAAAATGAAATATCGCCCTGCAGAACATTTTGTTTCTTGGGTGAATTAGAGTTTTTAGCTAAAAACAATCTCATTAAAGGCGGAAGCTTGGATAATGCAATTGTTTTAGTTGAACGAAATGATGTTTCTGAAGAAGAATTAGATCACTTGGCAAAAGTGCTTGGAAAAGACAAATTGTCAGTTACATATGATGGAATCGGTGTTTTGAATTCATTAAAATTGAAATTCGAAAACGAACCCGCACGTCATAAATTGCTTGATATTGTTGGAGATTTAGCTTTAATTGGCAAACCTTTAAAAGCACACATCTTAGGAGCTCGACCTGGTCACTCTGGAAATGTTCGTTTTGCCAAAGTGTTGAAAGATCATTTCAAAAAACAATCTAAAACAGAAAAACACTTCGATCTTACGAAGGAACCAGTGTATAACATTTACGACATTGAAAAAATGTTGCCTCACCGTTACCCATTTTTGTTGGTCGACAAAGTGATGGAAATAACAGAAGATGGAATTGTTGGTGTTAAAAATGTAACCATTAACGAACCAATGTTCCAAGGTCATTTCCCCGGAAATCCAGTTTTCCCTGGCGTTTTACAAATTGAAGCAACAGCTCAAGTTGGTGGAATTTTCGCGCTTTCAACCGTTGAAGATCCACATTTGTATTCCACTTACTTCATGAAAATTGATAAAGTGAAGTTCAAACAAAAAGTAATTCCAGGCGATACAATTGTGTTTGATTTGAAACTTATTTCCCCAATTCGTAGAGGTTTGGTAGAAATGTCTGGAAAAGCATACGTGAATGGAAAAATTGTGATGGAAGCAGAAATGCTTGCACAAGTAATAAAAGATAAAACAGAATGATAAGTCGTTTCGCAGATGTTCATCCGGAAGCTCAAATTGGAGAAGGTGTTGTTGTAGAATCGTTTACTCGAATTTACGAAGACGTGACTATTGGTGCTCGAACAAAGATTCACCCAAATGTGACAATTTATCCCGGAACACGAATAGGTGAAGATTGCGAAATTTTCCCAGGTGTTGTAATCGGAGTTGTTTCACAAGATTTGAAATTTGAAGGCGAATATACTACCGTAGAAATAGGAAATAGAACAAAAATACGTGAATGCGTTACCATTCACAGAGGAACAAAAGACCGCTGGAAAACCAAAGTTGGCGACGATTGTTTGCTAATGACCTATGTTCACGTTGCACATGATTGCTTTGTTGGAAACAATGTAATTTTAGCAAGCTATGTTGGACTTTCCGGACATGTAACAATAGACGACCATGCAATCTTAGAAGGGTGCGCAGTAGCTCAACAGTTTGTTCGAATTGGTGCACACGCATTTATTGCAGGGGCTTCCCTGATTCGTAAAAATGTTCCTCCTTTTGTGAAATGCGCGCGCGAGCCACTTACTTTTGCGGG
>JANNWW010000135.1:0-6043 GCA_031409255.1 Crocinitomicaceae bacterium | reverse complement strand
TCCATTCGCAGAACAAACAGTTATCAATTTCTCGATTCCTGAAACAGTGAAAAAAGCACAAATTCATTTCTACAACCAAGAGGGAAAAATCATCCAAACGGTTGATGTTCTTGAAAGAGGTTTGGGAAGCGTTACAGTTTTCGGAGCCGATTTAAGTTCGGGTGTTTATACGTACTCATTGGTTGCCGACGGACAAATCGTTGCAACAAAGAAAATGATGAAATTGTAATTCAAACAAATAAATAATTTAGAATCCCCTTTGAGTAATCGGAGGGGATTTTTTATTCGCTTTTTTTCAATAAATTAATTGCTTAAATTTGCCCAATGAATTTTCAAAACGATTTAATACTTCGTGCTGCAAAAGGCGAAGAAATAGATAGATATCCAGTTTGGTTGATGCGCCAAGCAGGTCGAATTTTGCCCGAATACCGCGCTGTTCGCGAAGCAACTTCTGGTTTTAAAGAATTGGTGGAAACACCAGCTTTGGCTGCCGAAGTAACAATTCAACCAGTAGATATCTTAGGCGTTGACGCTGCAATTATTTTCTCCGATATTTTAGTGGTTCCAGAAGCCATGAATGTGCAATATGAAATGATTGAAAAACGCGGACCTTGGTTTCCAAACACAATTCGTTCAGAAGAACAAGCAAAACGCGTTGAAACTAATTTTGATGTAGAAGACCGTTTGGGCTATGTGTTAGAAGCAATAAAATTAACTGTAAAACAATTAGGTGGAAGAGTTCCAGTTATAGGTTTTGCTGGCGCTCCATGGACAATTTTGTGTTACATGGTTGAAGGTCATGGTTCAAAAACATTCTCCGAAGCACGAAAATTATTATACACAAATCCAACTTTGGCACACCGCTTGCTAAGTGACATTACGAAAGTAACAATTGCGTATTTAAACGCGCAAGTAAAAGCAGGAGCAAGTATGATTCAGGTGTTTGATTCGTGGGCAGGAATTTTAGGAACAGAGCAATACAAAGAATTTGCTTTACCTTATATTAGTGAAATTGCAAGTGCGGTTTCAGATGTTCCAGTAACGATTTTCTCAAAAGGAGCATTCACTTCAATTCCTGCAATTGCAAAGTTAGACTGCAACACAGTTGGGTTAGATTGGAACATGGATATTTCGGAAATGCGTGGAAAAATTGGAACAAATCGCACCATCCAAGGAAACCTAGACCCATGTGTTTTGTATGGTTCCCACAGCGATGTGGAAAAGGCAACGATAAAAATGTTGCAGTCTTTCGGTGGTAATAAACGACATATTGTTAACTTAGGGCACGGAGTTTATCCGGATGTGGACCCTGAAAAAGTGAAAACATTCATTAAAACGGTAAAAAACTATGAAATCTAGTAGTATGAAAAATTCGATTTTAGCGCTAACTGCGCTATTCGCATGTGGTTCTTTGGTTGCTCAAACTAATTTAGTTGACAACGGAGGATTCGAATCTAACAATGGTAAAATTAAAAAGTTAGGTCAAATTGACTTGGCTGAACCATGGATGTCGCCAACGGCAGTTCGTGCAGATGTGTTTTTATCTGATGCAAAAGATCCATTAATTGGAACTGCTGCAAACGCATATGGTAAAGAAGCACCAAAAGAAGGTGAAAATTATGCGGGAATTATGGCGTTTTCTTATGGAAACAAAGAATCTCGTTCGTATTTAGCTACAAAATTAACACAGCCCTTGAAAAAAGGAATGAAATATTGCGTTTCATTTTATGTTTCTTTAGCTGAAGTTTCGAAATATTCTTCGAATCAAATTGGAGCAATGTTAACTTCTAAAGAATACAAAACAGACGGTAAAACACCACTCATTGAAACTGAAACTTCGGTTCTTCACCCAGATAATAAAGTGATGAACCAAATGTATAACTGGGAAAAAGTGTGCGCTACATTCACAGCAGAAGGAAATGAGAAATTCATTACAATTGGAAATTTCATGAAAGATTCTGATGTGAAATATGTGGCAAACAAAAAACCGAAAGACGTGAAAGCTCAACGCCCAGGTTCTTATTACTACATTGACGATGTGCAAGTGATTTTGGTTGATGACGAAAACCCATGTGAGTGCTATTCAACAGATGCTGATGTAAGTAAATTCACAACAACAGTTTTCCAGAAATCAGTTACTGTTCAAGATCGTTGGACACCAAAAGAAAAAATTGAAGCTCAAGCACTTTATTTCGCTTTCGGAAAAGACGCACTTACTCCTCAAGCTCAAGCAGGATTAGACGCAGTTATTGAACAAATGAAAAAAGATGCGAACTTAAAAGTATCTTTAACTGGCTTCAACAACGACAAAGAAGTAGAGTTAGCGGTAAAAAAATCGTTCTATGCAGATTTAGATAAGAAACGCGCCGAACAAGCTAAAAAATACCTGATTTCCAAAGGAATTGATGGTGGAAGAATAAGTGTCATGGCTGGAGGTGCTGCATCAGCTAACACAAAAGAGATCAAAGAAACAGATGACGATGACTTGAAAATGGCAAAAAATCGCCGTGTAGAGTTCAAAGTACAATAAGAATAATAAAACGTAAAGGAATCCGATTGAATTTTTTCAATCGGATTTTTTTTGATAAAAAATATCGAATAACTTATACCAAATAAGTCATAAAATGCCGTATAAAAAATCCACACGGTATAATGCCGATATAGATTTCAAGGAGTATGGTCTACGACATTTGAAATCATAATCGGTATTATTTCTCACAAAGCCCCTTTTTCAATTAACCTCCAACTTAAACTCACTAGTCGTATGAAACGTCAAATCTGGATAATCTTTCTCGGCCATCTGCAATAAAAACGTAGTCTCAGCTAAAAACACCAAGTTATTGTCTTTGTCTTTCGCTAAATAACTCGCTTTCGCCCGCTGAAAATCGCTTAACTGCTCTTCATTATCAGAAGTTACCCAACACGCTTTGTGTAAATTGCGTGCAACAAATCTACATTTCGCGCCATATTCATGTTCCAAACGGTAAGAAATTACCTCAAATTGCAACTGCCCAACCGTTCCAATAATTTTTCTGTTTCCTGGTTGTTGAATAAATAACTGCGCAACACCTTCGTCCATTAATTGTGTAACGCCTTTTTCCAATTGTTTTGATTTCATTGGGTCTAAGTTTTCCAACTCTTGGAACATTTCTGGCGAAAAAGAAGGAATTCCCTTAAACATAAACTTTTCACCTTCGTTCAGTGTGTCTCCAATTTTGAAATTACCAGTGTCATACAAGCCAATTACATCGCCCGGAAAAGCTTCGTCGATTACGCTTTTATCTTGCGCCATGAAAGAAGTAGGATTTGCAAACTTAAATTTCTTATCTAAACGCACATGATTGTAAAAAGTATTGCGTTCAAATTTCCCTGAAACAACGCGTAAAAACGCAATCCGATCGCGGTGTTTTGGATCTAAATTGGCATGAATTTTAAAAACAAAACCAGAGAATTTTTTATCTGAAGGTTCAATTCGCTTCACATCCGCATCGCGTCCCCGAGGAGAAGGTGAAATACGCACAAAAGTGTCAAGCAATTCTTGCACACCAAAATTATTCACTGCCGATCCAAAAAATACCGGAGCAACATCGCCCGATAAATATTTCTCACGGTCAAAAGCATCGTAAACGCCTTCAATTGTTTCCAATTCTTCGCGCAGTTCAGCTGCAGGTTTTGCACCAACTAATTCGTCAATCTCGGGCGAATTGATATCCGAAAAAGAAATAATTTCCTTTTCTATTTTTGTTTTATTTGCAGAAAACAGGTTGATGTTTTTATCGTAAATATTGTAAACTCCTTTGAAATAATCACCCATTCCAATTGGCCAAGCCAGTGGTCGAACATGAATATTAAGCGAAGCTTCCAATTCGTCTAACAATTCAAACGGATCTTTACCATCTCTGTCCATTTTATTGATGAAAATAATCACGGGCGTTTTGCGCATTCGACAAACTTCCATCAGGCGCTTGGTTTGTTCCTCCACACCGTTCGCGCAGTCAATCACCAAAATCACGGAGTCAACCGCAGTAAGCGTTCGGTAAGTATCTTCGGCAAAGTCTTTGTGACCAGGAGTATCTAAAATATTGATTTGTTTGCCCGCATATTCGAAAGCCATCACAGAAGTAGCGACAGAAATTCCACGTTGTTTTTCAATTTCCATGAAATCGGACGTGGCAGTTTTCTTAATTTTGTTGTTTTTCACCGCTCCAGCCGTCTGAATTGCACCTCCAAAAAGCAATAACTTTTCGGTGAGTGTTGTTTTACCGGCATCGGGATGCGAAATAATACCAAATGTTCTGCGTTTTTCTATTGCTTCTGCGTTACTCATAAATCAAAATTCGGAGTGCAAAAGTAGTGATTTTTTGGGCGCGAAAACCAGTCTTCGGCTGCAACAAAATTTGTGAAAACAACAGAAATTGCATCAGCAACAAAAAGTTCTCTACGTTCCACTTTTTCTAGCTGCGCTTTCCAGTTGTTTCACTGCATTTTTTTTCGCCTTCACCAGCGCGCGAATTTGTTTGAAAAAGTTAATTCGAGTTCAGTGTTCAAAAATCAATGATTAATCAATTTCGGCGATATTTCAAACCAATTTCAAAAGTTGGATTTGGAAAGAGAGGATAATTCGGTTTACTGATTGACCCAGATGCATAAATTCCAATTCCTGATTTGTGGTTGTATCCCAAACTTAGCCCATAAATCCAGCTGTCAACATAGAAGATGTTGTTAAAAATGGCACCAAATTCAAAGCGCTTTTTGTAATTCACAACATAAGCTAAGTCATTTATAAATCTACCAGAAATAAAAAGCGATTGAAAATAAATAGCTGAACCCCATTTTTCATTCAATTTTAAATTATAGGCTGCTTCGAAACTAAAATTTGGCTTATAATCAAAATAAATAGGGCTAGGTTTTTTTAAAAAGTTTGAAAGTTGAATAACAGAAAGTCCTAGGCGTAAATTATTGAATTTATAAGCTATACCTAAATCGAATACCAAATTATGTTGTTTAAATTTAGTTGGAGGTAATAAATTGTCAGCTATAGTTTGAGGGGGTATCCAAGTTGTATTAAACCTAAATGAACTCATTCCTATGTTTGTGCCGAAAGTAAACAAACCTATTCGAGTAGGAAGTCGAAAAGTATAATTCCCTTTAAAGTTAAATGTTCTATTAAAACCGATTTTGTTGTATTCTGATGAAAATCCAAAACTCCCATGGACTTTAGCACAAATTTGATTCAGATTAGCATAAAATACATTCGGTGCGCCGTTAATTCCACTCCATTGAGTTCGCCCTATGAGATTCACTTCAAGAGAATCTAAGCTATTCGTTTGAGCTGGATTAGTACGTGCAAAAATATTCCAAGAATTGTCAAATCGTGCAAATTGTTGCGCATTCCCCTGAAAAAATTGTAAAGCAATCAATGAAATAGTTAACAATATTTTTTTCATAATTCAAATATAAACAATTCTATGGTTCGGATAAATGTTTTACTAAAAGGAAGTCTATTACTAAAATGACTACAATTATTATTTTTGTACTATGGAACTCAAAATTCATTCTTCCTGGGAAAAACAACTTGCTGCTCATTTAAAAACAGAAAGTTTTCAGCAACTCATGCATTTTGTTCGTAGTGAATATGAACAGCTCCCAAACGCAATCTTCCCAAACGAAAACCATATCTTTCGTGCATTCGAAGCTTGCCCATTCGAAGAAGTGAAAGTGGTAATTTTAGGTCAAGATCCATATCCAACTCTAGGTCACGCACACGGACTTTGCTTTTCTTGCGATGAAAATGTAAAACCGCTTCCAAAAAGTTTACAAAATATTTTCAAAGAACTTGAAGCAGATTTACAAGTTCCTGCCCTCTTAAATGGCGACCTTAATTTCTGGGCAGAACAAGGCGTTTTATTGCTCAATTCAATTTTAACTGTTCGCGAAAGAAGGCCTATGAGTCATGCCAACAAAGGTTGGGAAAATTTCTCGGATGAGGTAATTCGGTTAATTGATGCAAATTGTGAAAAAGTTGTTTTCGTTCTTTGGGGTT
>JANNWW010000134.1:0-35406 GCA_031409255.1 Crocinitomicaceae bacterium | reverse complement strand
AATAAAGCGCCAATAATTAAACCCATACTACTTTTTTTAATAATTAAACAGTAGCTTTTCAAATAACAACAAGAACGGAAATTCTAATTCAACTCGTCCAAATTTTCGGACAATTTTTTTAATGCAGCAACCGTTTCACTAAAATCAACTGCTTCAGTTGAAGTTGTTGAATTGGTTTTATTGGTTACCTTAGAAGACAACTGTAGTGCTGTCATAGCTAAAAGGTCTTGCATATCGCGAACAGCAAAGTTGTCTTGCAATTGTTTAATTGCTTTGTTGATGTCGTCTGCAGCACGCTGAATTTTATCTACTTCAGATTCCTGAACCGTAAGCGGATATTGGCGACCTCCGACAACTACTTTTAACGCAACTTTACTCATTCGCTATTTTTAATTGTTGAATACAAAAATCAATCTCACGCACCAATCCATCTATATAACCGTCAGGCATATCGTTTTTTACAGATTCATGCGCTTCTTGTTTCACTTCTTGTGCCATTTGAAGTTCTTGAAGTTCATTTTTTATTTCCTTCATTCCTTCCTCTTGTTGAGCTAAAACGGCATTTAAACGAGAAATCTCGGCAGACATAGCAGAATTACGTTCACGTTCTGCAATCAAATTTTGGTGCAAACTTTGTGTTTTTACAGTAATATCTTCAATGTACGCTTTAATTTCAGAAATCATTCGAAAAGCTTTTTTACAAAATTAAAAGAAATTATGTTCTGGCAATCGTTTTTCGAAATAGTTTTAAAGGAAGATTTTGACAATTAACGGATAAGTGTCAGGTTTGAAGTAGTTTGCCCGCCAGAGTTTCGGGAAAGTTTCACTTCCGTTTTACTGATAGAAGTGACCAACCAATCGTCCGTAATTTTAATTAAATTGGTGTCTATTGGAGTTGTTAACGGATAATTTAGGTAAAGAATTGCCGGATTTTTAGTTGTACCAGTAGACCAAGAGCCGTTTACTGGAAAAAACTGTCCCGTAATTTTCGCGTTCGCTCCGCCACCTTCACTAAAACTAAATTGGTAAGTAATGAAATCGTTACTTATATCAGATCCGTTTTCGATAAAAAAACTTATTTTCCAGAATTCACCAGGTAAAAATTTCTCTACTTTTTTCGGATTGGTTCTCGTTTTACACGCAAAAACTAAGAAAATTAAAAATAGATATGTAAAAAGTTTCATCTGTAACAAGGTTTGAAAGTAAGACGATAAAACACAAGATTGGTTGTCAATAGTTTAAGCCATTCCAGAAGGACCTCCAAAATTCATTGGTGGAAACGGTGCGTGGTTGTCTTCTGCAATCACTCCATTTTGTGACTCAAATTTTTGAATATTGTCACGCAAGGCGTTTAACAAACGTTTTGCACTTTGTGGTGACATAACCACGCGTGAGCGCACCTTCGCCTTTGGCATGCCAGGCATTATTTGTACAAAATCGGTAATAAATTCTGATTGAGAATGCGTAATTATTGCCAAATTGGAATAAATTCCCTCTGCCATATCTTCACTCAACTCTATGTTTAATTGATTGTCGTTGTTTTCCATAAGGCGAAAGTAGAATTTGTTTTTGAGAAATACTAGTTAAGGCAACTAAAAATGTATTTTTGTGTTTATGGATGAAAAAAATAAGCGAATTTTAGTTGTATTGATGCTTTTGTCTATGGTAACTTGGGGCATTTCTTGGCCATCCAACAAAATCATGGGTCAATATGGAAATCCCTTAGAATTAGCTTTTTTTAGAAATTTATTTGTTGTTGTAAGTTTGTTTCTATTGCTTTTGTTGGCTAAAATCCCCTTAAAAGTAAAGAAAGAAGCTTTTCCTTTTGTTTTAATTACTGGAGCAATGATGGCTTTCTACAATTACACTTTTTTAATGGGTTTGAAAAACGGAACTCCTGGTGCGGGCGGAATTCTTGTAACAACCATGAACCCAATTATGGCTTATGGGATAGGTTTACTAGTTGCTAAGCGAAAACCACTACAAAATGAAGGTGTTGGTCTAATTTTGGGTTTAATTGCAGGTTGTTTTTTGCTTCAAATTTGGAACGGAACTGGAACGTTGCTTAAAGTAGGCAATGTGTTTTTTCTGACCTGCGCTTTCGTTTGGGCAGTGATGAGTAAATTCACTTCTAAATCCGGTAATTACGGTTCGCCTTTTGCTTTTTCATGGTGGATGTATTTAGTGACTATTATTGTTCTTCTTCCTTTTGTTAATTTTTCAGAGGTGGAAAGAATAATTCAAGTGAAAGAATTTCAATTTTGGGGAAATTTATTGTTTTCAAGTGTTATTACTACTTCCTTGGCAACTACGATGTATTTTTATGCAACAAGTAAAATAGGTGCTGAAAAAGCAAGTAGTTTTATTTTTACAGTCCCATTTACGGCAGCAATTTCCTCTTATTTCGTTTTTGGAGAAACAATTCAATGGTTTACACTAGTTGGAGGTTTATTTGGAATTGCGGCTGTTTGGATGATCAATAAAAAACCGTAATAATTTGTTCAGTTTTTTGTAACTTTGTAATCCGAAAGCAGCAAATATGTCAGAAGAAATTTCCACGTCTCAAAACAACATTCGAATTAAAAAACCAGCTTGGTTGCGTGTAAAATTACCTATTGGTGAGAATTACAAAAAGGTGCGTGCTTTGGTAGACGAGCACAAGTTGCATACAATTTGTGAAAGTGGTTCTTGTCCGAACATGGGCGAGTGCTGGGGTGAAGGAACGGCAACCTTCATGATATTAGGAAATATTTGCACGCGCTCTTGCGGATTTTGTGCAGTTAAAACAGGCAAGCCAGATGAGGTTGATGAGTTTGAACCAGGCAAAGTGGCGCATTCAATCAAAACGATGCAAATTAAACATGCAGTAATTACTTCAGTTGATAGAGACGATTTGAAAGACGGAGGTTCTACTATTTGGGTTCAAACTGTGAAAGCAGTTCGTCATCAATCTCCTGGAACAACTATGGAAACACTTATTCCTGATTTTGCTGGGAAATGGGAAAATTTGCAACAAATAATAGATGTTGCCCCAGAAATTGTTTCACACAATTTAGAAACGGTTCGCCGCCTAACAAAACAAGTGCGAATTCAAGCAAAATATGACCGCAGTTTAGAAGTGTTATTTCGCCTTAAAAAAGGAGGAATGAGAACGAAATCGGGTGTAATGTTAGGCTTAGGCGAAACAGACGAAGAAATTATTGAAACAATGCAAGATTTGCGTTCTGTAGGAGTTGATATTTTAACACTCGGTCAATACTTACAACCAACTCCCAAACATTTACCTGTGGTAGAATTTGTTACGCCAGAACGTTTTGAAAAATACCGCATACTTGGAATTGAAATGGGTTATCGTTTTGTGGAAAGTGGACCTTTGGTGCGCTCAAGTTATCATGCAGAAAAGCATATTTTTGCATTTGAATAAATTAAGTTTTGATTTTCTGGTCAAACAGTTTAATTTCACACTCATTAATTTATATTAAGTAAGGTGCGTTTTTCTTGGTCTGTTCTCTTTTTTTTATTCCTTCAAATCAATTTCATCGGAATTTGTCGAGAAATAAAATTTGTTCCCTTAAATCAAGAAATCAAAAACTTAGAAATTAAGCTAAAGAAGAATCCTTCCGATTTTGAGTTGCTAAAATTATTGGTAAAAAAACAAAACTTAAGTTTTCAATATCTAAAGGCAGAAAAAAACCTAAAACAATTTAAGAAAAAGTACGAAAATAGATTTCCAAATCTAAGGTCAGAGATTTATCTGAATTTGGCAATTACATATAAGTTCCAAAAAGAGAGCGATAAAGCAACTTTTTTTTTCTTAAAAGCAAATGACGCTTTTCTAAAATTAAAAGACTTTAAGGGATTGGTTAATTATGGAATTGAGCTAATTGAGTTCAACAGAAGTCTAGGCAAGCATGAAGAAGGAGAAAAAAATTATTACCGCTACCTGCACATTTATAAAAAACACAAACTACAATCATATAAATTACTTAACGGACTTTTTAACAGGTATGCGGCGGTTTTAAATGAAACTAACCGAGGCCATATTTCAATAAATTATTCGTTAAAAGCGATTGAAATGGCAGAAAAAGTAAATGATTATGAAGCGATGGCCATCTCTTATAATGAGCTGGGGTTTTCATACAAAAACTTATTGAAAATAGATCAATCTGTAGATTCGTATAAAAAAGCAGAGGATATTTTTTATGACCTAGGATATTTAAGAGAATTTTTGAATGTTCGAATGAATCGCTTAGAAGTACTAGATCACAATGGAAAACTGACTTCTGATGAGAGTATTCGCTTTGGAATTGGAATGATCCATATAATTGATTCTTTCGGTGTTGATTTTTCCAAAATAAGACCGTATACACTTCTAAGGCAGGGATATATAGTTAATAAGGATTTTGAAAATGCTTTATACATTCAGTATGAGATAAAAGGTGAGCAGGATAGAGAGTTAATTAAGTCGAGAGAAGAGGCAATCTTCAATATTCAAGAGAAATACCAAAATGATAAACTAGCTCAAAAGAATCTTCAATTTGTTGAACGCGCAAAAACGGAGCAAGAAAAATTACAAGCTGCTCAATTTCAAATGTTGCTTATTTTTATTGCGCTACTAATTGTTGTGTTAGTGTTAATTGCACTGTATTATTTATGGAACAAGTTGCGCAAGACAAACAAATTACTAACAAAACGCAACAAACAAAAAACTATTCTTGTTCAAGAAATTCATCACCGGGTAAAAAACAACCTACAATTTGTTCGTTCTATGCTTGAAATGCAAATTGCTGTTGAGGATTCAGAATCTAGTTCTACTAGTTTGGCAGACGTTACGCGCAGAATTGATGCCATGTCTTTGGTGCACGAAATGCTTTTCATTGACGAAGAATCTATGGGGATTTCTGTGAAATCGTATCTAGAACGTTTAATAGACTTGTCGCTTGTTTTGTATAACAAAGACGTGAAATTGAAATGTGAATTTGATATTGCCGACACAGAATTGTCAATTGACAAAGTTGTTTCACTCGGAATTATTTGTTCCGAGTTAATGACAAATTCAGTCAAACACGCGTTTCATGAGAATCAAAAACCAGCATTTAAAATTCTTTTTTTTAAAGAAAACAATCAATTTCATTTAACAGTTTCAGATAATGGAGTTGAAAAACTCGTGCAATCCGAATCTAAAACACAGAGTTTAGGTATGCGGTTGATTGATATTTTTTCAAGGCAATTAAATGGAGAATATGTTATTTCTAGAGAAAATGGATATATTTATTCGTTAAAATTTTAAGTCATATAAAAATCGTATGTTTTTTATTCACACCAATCTAGTGTTATTCATCCCAAATTATACGTCTTAAAGTAGAAAAGACTTAACTTAGAACTCCGAAATAAAAAGAGTACTTTCAAAAGTAAATAGTAGTTTTAAATTCTATGGAAAATTCGAGCATTCGTGTATTAATTGTTGACGATGACGTTCTCATTTCCGAAACTTTAAAAGATTATCTGCAAAAACTCGGGTATTCGAAAATAAAAATGACCCATTCAAAAGCAGATACCTATGCTTTGCTCGAATATTGGAAACCACACGTTGCCTTGCTAGATATTCGCATGGAAGAGTTGTATGACGGACTTGAAATTGGTGAGTTTTTACGTAATGAATTCAAAATACCTTTCATGTATGTAACCGCACATGCAGATTTAGAAATGACCCAACGAATTCTCAAAACAAAACCAGACGGTTACATCACAAAACCAATTCGCTTGAACGAATTGATGGTGAACTTAGGCATGGTTGTTCAACGCTTTGAAGAAGTTGAAGAAGAAATTGTTTTGGAATTAAAAAACGGATATGAAACAGAACGATTAGCTCTTAAAGAATTAGTTTATTTGAAAGCAGAGGGAAATTATGTGGAAATTTATCTCGAATCAAAGAAAATTGTAATTAGAAACACACTTGAGTTACTGCTTCAAGAAATCAAAAATGAAAAAATTGTTCGAATTCATAGATCTTACGCAATCAATATGTCCAAAGTAAAGAAACATTCCAATTCGGAAGTGATGCTAGATAAAATTACCTTACCCATTTCTCGCTCTTATGTTTTAGACTTCAAATCAAAGGTTTAAAACCCGTTTTCTGTCATTCACCCCAAAATGAGTGCATTTCACCCCAAATATTTTTTTTATAAAGTTTTAGCGAGCATCTTTGTATCGACTTTAATGCTAGAAAATGAAAACACTTATAATTGAAGAATATCCGGCAATACTTCAAGGACTTAAATGTAATCTTCAACATTCAGATTATACCTTTGAGATTTCAGATTATACGTCTATTCAGGATCTAGAAATTCCACTTGATTTTTTGACAAATGATTTAGTTGTTTTAGGTGTGCCGCACAGTGTTCCGCAATTATTTAAATGGATCAACAAAATCAGATCACATTCTTCTATTCCGATTTTGGTTTTTGGCGTAGATAAAGATTCACCAATTTTAGAACGATTATTAAGTTTTGATCTGCAAGGAGTTGTTACCAAACAATACGATTTTTCATCTTTTCCCGAAGCACTAATTAAAGTTCTTGCTAATGAAACAAATAATTGCTTGCAGTTTGGTTTTCAATGCTCCCGTTATTTAGATTTTCAACTCAACAAATTGTCGAATAGAGAAATTGAAATTGTTGATTTAATTGCGAATGAAAATACAACTGGAGAAATTGCTGATCAATTAAATATCTCTATTTCAACCGTGGAAAACCACCGCAAAAACATTTTCCGAAAAATGGGCGTTAAAAATTTGGCAGGAATGGTTTTGTCAGCAAATCGGGTAGGGTATATTTAGATTTTTCTATAATCAAATGCGTGTTCATTCGAGGTATTTCTAATAAATAATTAACTTTACATCACATTTACTAAATTACAAAAATGAGTGAGTTTGATGTTGCCGTAATCGGTTCTGGACCAGGCGGATATGTTGCTGCAATACGTTGCGCACAACTGGGATTAAAAACAGCGTTAATAGAAAAGTACACTAATTTGGGTGGAACTTGCTTAAACGTAGGTTGTATTCCTTCAAAAGCATTGCTCGATTCTTCGGAGCATTTTTTCAATGCGAAAAATAATTTTGCAGCTCACGGAATTAAAGTTGGAAAGGTTGAGGCAGATTTGAATCAGATGATTGCCCGTAAAGACGAAGTGATCTCTCAAACCGTTGGCGGAATTAAGTTCTTGATGGACAAAAACAAAATTACGGTTTATCATGGTTTGGGTTCGTTTGTAAACGCAACAACAATCAAAATCACAAACGAAGATGGTAAATCGGAACAAATTTCTGCTAAAAACACCATCATTGCAACTGGTTCAAAACCAAATTTCTTTCCAGGAATGGAACCAGATAAAAAACGCATCATCACTTCAACGGAAGCACTAAAATTGAAAGAAATTCCAAAGAAAATGCTCGTTATTGGAGGTGGAGTAATCGGTTTAGAACTCGGTTCAGTATACGCACGCTTAGGAACAGAAGTGGAAGTGGTTGAATTCGCTCCTAGTATTCTTCCAACAATGGATTTATCGCTCGGAAAAGAATTTACAAAAATATTGAAGAAAGAAGGATTCAAGTTTCACCTCGAACACAAAGTTCAAAAGGTCGAAAATACTGGAAAAGCAATAAAATTAACTGCACTCAACAAAAAAGAAGAAACAGTTGTTTTAGAAGCAGATTATTGCTTAGTTGCAGTTGGCCGTAAAGCTTATACTGCAGGTCTAGGTCTTGAAAACATTGGTTTAACTGCAAACAACCGCGGACAAGTTGAGGTGAACAACCACCTTCAAACAACTGTTCCAAATATTTACGCAATTGGTGATGTAATCAAAGGAGCCATGTTGGCGCACAAAGCTGAAGAAGAAGGCGTTTTTGTTGCCGAATCTATTGCCGGACAAAAGCCGCACATCAATTATAACTTAATTCCAGGAGTTGTTTACACTTGGCCAGAAATTGCTTCAGTTGGTAAAACTGAAGAAGAATTGAAAGCTGCAGGTGTGAATTACAAAGCAGGTTCATTTCCAATGAAAGCTTTGGGTCGTTCGCGCGCTTCTATGGACACACACGGATTCGTGAAAGTGCTGGCGGATGCCACTACAGATGAGGTGTTGGGGGTTCACATGATTGCCGCTCGCGCTGCCGATTTAATAATGGAAGCTGTAACAGCAATGGAGTTTAGAGCCTCGGCAGAAGATATTTCGCGAATTTGTCATGGTCATCCAACATATTCAGAAGCACTAAAAGAAGCTGCCCTCGCTGCAACAGACAACAGAGCTATTCACATCTAGAAAACAATCCCCCATATTTAGTTGTTGCTAAAATAAAAACAAATGACAAAAAAAACGGGAGTACTTCTCATTCAACTCGGAACTCCGGATTCTCCAAAAAGAAAAGACGTTGCGCGCTATTTGCGTGAATTTTTAGGTGATGGACGTGTAATTGATGTTCCCTATTTATTGCGTAAATTTTTAGTGAACGGAATTATTGTACCTTTTCGTGCACCCAAATCTGCGAAAATTTATCAAGAAGTTTGGGATTTAGGAAACGGTGTTTCGCCGCTTTTAACGCATACAAAAAACTTAGTTGAAAAAGTTAAAGAACGTTTCACTGGCAATAATGTGACCATCGAAATGGCCATGCGTTATCAAAATCCGTCTATGAAAAGTGTGCTAGATAAAATGCGTTTAGCGAACTATGACGAAATTATAATTGTTCCGCTTTTTCCACAATATGCAAGTGCCTCTTCTGGTTCAGCAATAGACAAGGCAATGGAAATTATTAAAAAATGGTGGGTAATTCCTCAAATAAAAATCATTTCCCAGTTCTACGACCATGAAGGCTATATTGATTCGGTTGTTGACCGCGCAAAGGAATTCGATTTAACAGCATACGATAAAATTATGTTTTCTTACCACGGTCTTCCAGAGCGTCATGTAGATAAGGTATACGACAGCGGTTTGTGTGAAGACCAACCCTGTGATACCGAAATTAACGAACTCAATGGATTTTGTTACAAAGCAACTTCTTACGCCTCTACACGACTTATTGCAAGTAAATTAGGTTTAACAGAGGAACAATATACGGTTTCATTTCAGTCGCGATTAGACAAAAAATGGCTCCGACCTTTTTCAGATCAAATTGTTGAAAAATGGGGGAAAGAAGGCGCAAAACGAATTTTGTGTTTCAGTCCAGCTTTTGTGGCAGATTGCCTTGAAACATTGATTGAAATTGGAGGCGAATACCAAGAGATTTTTGAAGAACACGGAGGTGAAAAAATACAATTGGTTCCAAGTTCAAACGATCATCCCCGCTTCGTGGATTGCATAGAGGATTTGATTCGCAAGGCGATGTAACTAAAAAAAATAAAGTTCATTATATGTAAATTACTTTTCAATGAAACATTTACTTCTTTCTATCGCATTATTTTTTTTCTCAATTATTTTTTCTCAAAACGAAAGCAAGTCAGTTAAAACTTTGTCTGTTTTTCTAGACTGTTCGAACGGAGGCGACTGTTATCTTGATTTCATTAGAAATGAATTAAATATATTGACATTTGTTCGCGATCGAATAGATGCGGATGTACAGGTAATCATTAAGAATCAATCAAACAATAATGGCGGTGTACAAAGCAATATGATTCTAGTTGGCAGAAACACTTTTCAAGTTCATTCAGATACCCTTCATTATTTTATTGACCCAAACTTAACTGAAGCCGAAAAAAGAAATTTATTTGCCAAAAATTTACGTAAAGGGCTTTTTCCTTTTTTGATGGAGACAGAATTAGGAAAAGAAATTGAAGTTTCATTTCCAAAAAGAGAAAACATACTCATAGATTCAACTCTTATTGATCCTTGGAATTATTGGGTTTTTCAACTAGGAGTGAATGGTTCAGTTGATGGAAATGAAAATTATTTAAACTTGTTTGGATCTGGTTATTTTTCTATTAATCGGGAGACAGATAAATCAAGAACCGGTTTCTATTTTAACACGAATTTATCAAGACAACAATTCAAAAATAATGATCAAACTTTGGTTTACGATTTTCAAAATTATTATGGAGAAATAAATCATTCTAAAAAACTAACCGAGCACGTTGGTGTGGGAATTTCGAGTTTTTATGAAAAGTCTATTTTCAGCAACTATAGAAATCGAATTTCGCTTCAACCTCGATTTGAGTACAGTATTTTCCCTTATAAAGAATTCAATACGAAGCGCTTAATTTTGGGTGTAGATATTGGACCTCAATACAATCAATACATAGATTCAACCATCTTTTTAAAAACAAAAGAATTGTTGTTTCAGGATAATTTCTCTTTAATTACTTCCTTAACCAAGCCATGGGGAAGTGTAAATATTGGCTTGTATTGGAGTAACTTCTTGCATGATTTTAGCAAAAATCAATTCAGTGTAAATGGGGCTATTTCAATGCGTTTATTTAAAGGACTTAATTTCTCGTTTTGGGGAAATTATGCTTTTGTAAATGATCAAATCAATATTAGAAAAGGAGATATTTCAGTAGATCAGTTGTTGGTTAAAAACAAAGAACTCTTGTCGAATTATAATTTTAACTTGGGAATGGGTATTTCATACCGTTTTGGAAGCAAGAACAACAGTCAAGTTTTCCCAAGTTTCAAAGGTCTTAACTATTAAAATAAATTTTTATCAATATCAAGAGAGGCTTTAAAGTAGAAAAAAAAAGACTGTTTAAAAAAAACAGTCTTTTCAAGAATAGTTTGTGAAAATTATTTCACTAAATCAAAACCAATTTGTTCTGAAGTCAATTTCAATTTATCACCATCAAAAGCATATTTCATTTCTACTTTCGGATCTTTTGGAGAATTGATTGTTAAAGTTTTTGTTTTTTCATTGATTGTATATTTCAAAGCTTCTTCTTTTTTTCCACCAGACATGCCTGAAATAGTCAATTCTTTGTCGTTAAACGTGAATTTACTTTCCTTGCTATCTTTCATGTCTTTTGCAATTTGTTCCTCTACCATTTTACGAAGTTGATCTTCCGACATCATGTCTTTGAACATTTCTTTTTGCATTGCAACAATATTGTCAACAATTTCTTTTGTTTTGCTTTTGTCTGTCGAAAAAGAAAGTTTTCCTTTCATGTAAACAGATTCCACTTTCCATTCTCCTTTAATTGCTTCTGTGTCAGTTTTTCCACAAGAGAACAAAATCAGGGAAATAGACAATAATAATACGTATTTCATATAAATAAATTTTAAGTTGCAATGTTAAGGATTAAAAAATAAGTTTGGGACTTTATATAAAATAAAAATGTCCACAATCTAGTTGATTATGGACAATTCTGTAAGTAACAATGAGTAGTTAAAATTTCAATAATCCGAATTTTTCTTTCTTTCCGTAAATGAAATACATGAATAATTCGTTATTCGTATAATCTGCTAGGAATTTTTTTGGAACTGCAAGCGCACTTGTTTCTTCTCTTGAAGTATAACGTTCGCGAGTAAATTCTCCAGTTTTCAAATCGATATCTACTTTGGCAACACAATTTCTTTTTTTACGCATGGAAGCTGAATAAACACCGCCTTTTGCTGTTTTAACAAATTCACCTTTTTCGCTGTAATTTTTGTTGTTGTCGTTGAAATACATAATAAATGTTTCGTCTGCAAAATAGCCACCAATTGAACTATAAAATCCGCCGTCATTTGAAGAAACTTGACTTTTATTAATTTTATTAATCCATTCAAATTCGCCATCGTTTTGAACACGGTAAGTAATTAAATCGTTGTAATAGTAGGTGTAAGTTGTGCGTGTAACTCCTCGAGAATCAGTTGTAGTTGTAACAACCACATAATATTGTTCCATCACAACTACAATTCCTCCATCAGCAGTAGTTTGAACTTCTCTGAAATCATAGCTATACAATTGTGCTCCTGTTTTTCCTTTTGCTTCGCGTTTATCTGCACGCTCTTTTTGTCTATCAGAGAAATCTTGTGTTATAAATTCTTTCGTAAACTCACTGTATCCCTCATTCGTGATATCTTTTCTATTAAAATCGACCTGGAAATAGAAAGCACCTTTAATTCCAACGTTTCCTTCGCCATATAAACCAGTGCAGGTTAAAATTTGTTTGTCGTCTGATGAGAAAGTCATGTCAGTTATGCGTTTATCTCCGATAGATAATTCCATTTCATCCATGTTTTCGTCTTTCACCAAGAAAACCACATATTTTTTCAAAGAAGTGAAATCGCGAACTCTTCCTTTTTCTGTTGTATTGTAAACTTTCATTCCAACAAAATAATCACCCGTATTTGATACGTAATGATTCGTAAAATCAGACTCTTTTGCAGGGTAAGGAGATTCGTATTCACCACTACTTTTCACTTCAAAATCTGAGTTCATTACCGTATACCCAAAACGGTCACTTTCTTCTTTTTTACCTGGAATAATGTATTCAACAACAAAATATTCTTTGTTTTTAGATTGAAACACACTATATGAACTTGGGCGGTTCCAACCTTTCGGGTATACAAATTCAGCAATTAATTTTGGTTCTTCTTCTGATGTGCATGACGCATTGTAAACCTGATAATACAATTTGTTTTTACCTTCATTTTTGTCTGAAATAAACGTTACAAATTTTCCGTTATTGATTATATAATTGTTTATTGAACCAACTCCATCTGGAGTTTTTGTTTCAATTTTTTCTTTTGCTACCTCCTGAAAATCGGCATATTTTTTTAGCTGAAGTGAACCTAAAATTGCACCTCCAGACCAAACGGTTGTGTAAAAGTCTTTTCCCTGCAACGGTAAAATGGTAGTTCCTCTTCCGCCACTTTTCATTAACGGGCTCCACTCAATGTTTTGTGCGAATATTCCTGAACATAAAGTGAGAAGAATACAACTTAGTTTTAATTTCATTTGCAATTTTTTATAATTCAACTCAAATTTACTCATTATCCAAGTATAACAAAGCTTAAATCAAAAAGAAACTCACACCAACTCCTAAAAGAATGGCGCTCAATTTTGCGAGGTTGAAACGGTGGTTTTCGCTAGTTTCAAAAATAATGGTGGTAGAAATATGTAAGAACATTCCCACAACAATCGCCAAAATAAGATCCATGTATTTGAACATAGATCCGAGCTCGAGTAAATGACCTAATAGCATTCCCGCAGGAGTCATGAAGGCAAAGGAAAGAAGAATAAACCACGATTTAAAACGACTAACAGTGCTCATTCGGAGCAATGTCATTAAGGCAATTGCAACCGGAAGCTGATGTAAAACAATTCCCAAAAGCAAAGAATCGTTGTGGTTCCCAACTAAATGATTGTGTGCATGCAAGTGTTCAGATTCAATTCCTGCCAAAGGAATTCCCTCAATGAATGAATGAATACTCAATGAAATAAGAAGGCCGATGGGGATTTTGAGATTTTTGCTTTGGTGAACATGTCCGTGTTCAATTCCGCCAGAAAAATATTCTAAAAACAGTTGAACTAAGAAACCAACTAAAACCCAAATACCGATAGACGATTTATTGTCGTGGTATAATTCTGGAATAAAATGTGTGAAAGCAATTGCCAATAAAAATCCTCCTGAAAAAGCCAGACTTAATTTTATTAAAGATTGTTGGTTCTTTTTCTCTAAAAAGACAACAATTAGTCCGCCTAAAACAACAGCAGAAACAAGAAAAAAGGTATTTAAAAGTAAAGTCATGCTTTTTTACAGATGCAAATTAAACGATCAGAGTTGCTCACATGGAAAGGGGTTAAGTTGTAGGAACCAAATGTTTCGATTAATTCAAAACCAGATTGTTGAAATAAGTTTTTAAAATCCTCTATGCGCAGAACTTGCACTTTTTCTTGAAAGAAATAAGAATGTCCTTCGGCTTCAAAAGCAATTGTTTTTACGATTCGTTCATTTAAAACTTCTCGTTTAATTGAAAATAAGATATCGCCTTTTTTGATTTCTTGTCGAAGTTTCAGATCTGCAATCGCTTTTTCAGCATTCATAAAATCGATTACTAAAATCCCACCTATTTCTAGCGCCGAATGAAGGCTTTTTAATACACTCAGGTTGTCTTCTTGTGATTCAAAATAGCCAAAACTTGTAAACAAATTAAAAATGCAGTCGTATTTTTTTAGAAGTTCGTTGCGCATGTCGTGCACGAAGAAATGAATTTTTCCTTCTGTTTTCGCTGTTGCTTCTGCAATACTATTTGGCGACAAATCGCAGCCCTCAACTCGTAAGCCCAATTCATTTAAAACAATTGAATGTCTTCCAGCTCCGCAAGCTAAATCTAAAACTGGAGTGTAGGGATGAAGTGCAAGATGTTGAATCAGTTTTTTTAAGAAAACTTCGGCTTCTCGTTCGTCTCTGTGGTCGTACAACAAGTGGTAATATGGCGAATTGAACCACGTTGAAAACCACTCTTTTGAATTCTCTAAATGCATCTTAGTTGCAAAAGTAGCTTTTTTCTTCTGAATCAGGAGTTTTTTAAGATGAATTTGAGTTAAAAAGCGAATATATTTTGATTTATGGTGCGAATTGAATTTCTTTCTTATATTTGTTCAACAACTGAGTAATTTAGAATGCAGACAAACAACGTTTATGAATTGTACCATACAATGGAAAAGGAGAATATTTTATTGTCCTTTAAAGGTGTGGTTACATCAGATTTGTTGTCTTCCGTGTTGTCTATAATGGAGTCGAAAATGGATTACATGGACGAATCTCCGAAGATGAAAAAAAAGGTATTCAATGTGTTAGTTGAATGTCTTCAAAATTTATATCACCACATTGAACCAACTGAATCTGAGCGAACTGTAGATTTATTAGAATCTAAATCGGCGTTATTTTTAGTTGCACGTCAGCAAGATAGCTTTATGATTTCAACGGGTAATTATGTAGATGTTGCACTTGCAAATCAGTTAGAAGAGCGTTTGGAGCGAATAAATGCAATGGACAAAGAGCAACTAAAAGAATATTATCAAGAAGTGTTGAACGATGGGTCTATGTCAGAAAAAGGAACAGCCGGATTGGGAATGATTGATATAGCAAGAAAATCAGGAAATAAACTAGAATACAAATTTTTACCGATAAGTGACACAAGTCGTTTTTTCAGTTTAAACATAAAAATAGATTAAAAAATGGAAAATTTAACTTTAGAAGGATCAGCAAAAACTCCTACAATTAGCTTCGACGCATCATCTGGTAAATTGGAATTACGAGGTCGTTCTATACCAGAAAACTCGGTTGAGTTCTACAAACCTTTGAATGAATGGATTGAATCATATGGAACGGCTCCAGCTTCTGCAACTTCTGTAGACGTGAAATTGGAATATTTCAACACTTCATCTTCTAAATGTATTTTAGATTTATTCAAAAAATTAGAGGCAATTTCTGGAGACAAAACTACAGTAACTGTTAATTGGCATTTTGAAGTAGACGACGAAGATATGGAAGAAGCAGGGCAAGATTACAAAGCAATCATTGGTTTGCCTTTCAATATTATTGAAGTAGAAGAAATTTAAGAAAATAAAAATTAAGTGTGAATCCTGTCTGCAAAAGTAGATGGGATTTTTTTATACATAAATAGTATGATAGTTGGAATAACAGGCGGAATTGGATCAGGGAAAACGACAGTCGCAAAAATAATCGAAGTTTTCGGTTTTCCAGTTTACTATTCAGATCAGCGGGCAAAAGAACTCATGAACGAAAATGAGGACTTGAAAAAACAATTAAAAATTTATTTTGGAGAAGAACTGTACCAAAATGATTTACTTGACAGAGCAAAACTTGCAGCTAAGATTTTTCAAGACAAAGAAGCGCTTTTTTTTGTAAACAGCATTGTTCATCCTGCGGTTCGAGCAGATTTTAACTCATGGGCTAAAAAGCAAACGGTACAACCCGTATTTCAAGAATCGGCCTTGCTTTTTGAGATTGGTGCACAGAAAGTGATGGATTGTACAATTCTTGTTACTGCAAATGAAAACACGCGCATAGAGCGTGTAATGAAGCGCGACAAGTGTACGAGAGATGAAGTATTAAGCCGAATGAAAAGTCAGTTAGTTGATGCTGAAAAAGAAAAGTTAGCGTCATTTATAATTCAAAACGACGCGCAAAAATTAGTAATTCCTCAGGTTTTACAAATTATAGAAAAACTAAAAAGCTGACCTTTTGAGCCAGCTTTTAGTTTTAAATTCTAATGTATTTTGTGCGTATTAGTTCACAATAATTTTTCTTAGAGTACTCAGTTCACCTGATTGAATTTTAACAAGGTAAACACCATTTGTTAAGTTGTGTTTCACATTCACTGAAGAACTGTTTAAGTTATTCAATTCCAAAACAACTTTACCGTTTAAGTCTAAAATAATGATTTCATTCATTGCGTTTAGACCAGAGTTAATAGTAAAAGATTCTTTTGTAGGGATTGGAAAAATAGAAATTTCAGCATCTAAATTTTCATTTACACCTAAACAAGTGTCAAAGTCAACTAAAATAGTGTCTGTTAAAGAACAATTGATAGAATCAATAGCAACTAAAATAACTTGACCAGAATCTGTTACAGGAAATACATTCCAGTTATTATTGTCGCCATTCCAAGTATAGCTATCAAAACCGAAACCACCTTCAACAACAAAAACTCCCTCAGATTCACACACAATTTCGTCTGGCCCTAAGTTCACAGAATTAAATGTGAAAGTAATAGGTGCAGGGCAACTTGTTGTTCCAGGAAGAAAATTCAAAGAATCTTCGAGTGTAGTATATCCAAGTGTTTCTGAACTTCCACCAAAAGTACCTGTGCTACCTTCGTAATGAAAATACAATCTGTTTGTTTCGCTATCAACTGTAAACGAAGCCATGTCGCTCCAGTCTGTTATTTGAGTAACATTTGTTTCAACTTGCGTAGTGAAATTATAATCACCAATTGTTGATGTGTTCCCGTTACGGTAAAACGCATGGTAATCTGCTCCATCAAAACCTAATACACCCCAAGACAACCAGTTTTCAGAACCATATGGAGTAATTGAAGGGTGCATACCCAAACTTGTTACCACACCTGATACAATCTCAACTTTAAGATATTCATTGTTTTCATCACAGATAACCATTTCGCTATATCCAGAAAGCATTAAGCCAGAATTCATACTTGGATAATCAATTGTAATACTTTGGCTCAAAGGAATAATTGTACTCGTGAAGTTTAAGTCTATATCTAACTCTACAATTGCATTTGCTACAAAAGGACTGTTTCCATTATTTGGAACATCATTCGCGCTATTTGTGAAACTATAGATTTTCTTAGTTGTTAAGTTGTTGAATAATGCATCGTTGTTTACTGGTAAAGAAACGCCATTTAGAAGATCTAAATTGTATCGTGCAGTATTGTTATCACCAACAATGTAAACATTTGTATCAGAAATCACAATTCCACCTCGGTCATCTCCAGTTAAAAAATCATGATCAACAACTAAACTATCTTGTGCAACAACAGTGTCAAGAATATAATAAGCAGGTTGAATATAATTTGCGTAGAAATAAGTTGTTGGTGAAACAGTTACAGCTGGAAAATTAAGCACAGCTGAGGTGTCAATTATACTAGTGAAAGTAAGATCGTTTGAAGAAACATATTTTGACCCGCCAAAGTCAATTGCAGGAGTTTCGTTCTCACACAGCAAAGTATTTATTGGTGCTGGTGAACTAGCAATTTTTATTGATTGTGTTAGCGATGTAGTGCATCCGATACCGTCTGTTGCAGTATATGTGATAGTATAATTTCCGGGAGTTAATCCAGAAGGATTGAAATTATTACCGCTCATCCCTGTTCCTACGTATGTTCCTCCTGCTGGAGTTCCTACTAATGCTTGAGTTCCTGAAGTATTACATGTAATGTCGTCTGGAATAATGAAACTTGCATAAGTTGGAATACCAAAAATACAATAATCATAAACTAATTCAACTCTAACACGTTGTTCAGTACAAAAAGTATTCACTTGATTTGAAGTGACCAAAGTAAAAGTATCGCTTGATGACCAAGAGTTAATTAAAGTTGCATTGAAGTAAACAGAGTCAATGTCCGACGTACAATCTCCGAACTGACTAGGTCCCACACCAGATAAAGCTGATCCATTTGGTAAAATCACTGTTAAGAACTCACTTCCGTCACCGAAATCACCCGCATATGAAACGCGAAGTTTTGCTTGTCCGAATGCACCCGCATTTAATCCACTAAAAGTAAATTTTAAAGAGTCGCCACTATCTACTGTAATAGTGTCATAATCATACCCATTTGGAGTTATTCCAATTCCTGAATAAGTTTGTGCTTTTGAGTAACTTCCAAGTAGCACGAAAAGAAGTAGAATGTAGATTTTTTTCATAATAAAAATTTAAGGTGCAAAGCTAACTAATTATTGCAGTAAACAATATAGCGGTTTCCCTTAAATTTTAAAAAAAATGATAGTTTGCAAAAAAAATAGATACTAAGCTTAACTAGAGCTTTTTAGTCGTTCACCTCTTGGTAATCATCAAAATGAGTGTCGTCTTTCGGGGAGTTAATATCGTTCTTGTTTTTCCCATTGTAGAAAGGGTTTCCAAAAGGGTTTTTTCCTGTGGCAATCATTCCAATTGTATTTATCAATCTGAGGAAGATAGTTAAGCCTATCACAAAGCCAATTATTTTAAATATAAATCCGAAGAAAGGCGCTTTTTCGATTCCTAGAATTGTTTCATAGAACCAAGTAGAAAGTTTATTTTCTGCTAAAGTTGGATTGTAAATTAAAAAAACGAAAATTCCCAATGCAAAAACAATAATTCCCCATTCCAAAGCGTAATTCGGTTTTTCAGTTTGCTTTGGCATATTTAGTCCGTTTAATTGAACGGCAAAACGCATTTGCATACTGTTAATTTTACCTATGAAATAAGCAAGAAGTATTACAACTGCTACAACAATAGTTTCGGTTCCCCAATTTGGAAGTTTTAAAACAAACAAAACAGAAACATCTGCTATCAAGAAAAATTGAATCGCTTTCAAAGCAGATTTCAATGGGTAGCTCTTTGGCTGTGAACCACGCAATAAACCAATAGCTAAGTTAATAAAGCCCCAAATAAAAGCGAAAATGGCAAATACAACCGCCAATCGAAATAATAAAGTAAAAAATTCCACAGAACAAAAATCGACAATTCTAATCACTCATGCAAATCATTTTGTTTGCTTTTTGGTATATTTGAGCCAAAATATCTTAAAATGAAAAGAATAGTACTTGTTTTCTCACTTTTGTTCTCTTTCTTACTGCGCGCAGAGGAAGGAATGCTTATTCCATCACTTTTAGCAGCTTTCGAATCAGACATGAAAGCAAAGGGTATGAAAATTTCTGCAGCAGATATTTACAGCGTTAATAATTCTTCATTGAAAGATGCCGTAATGCATTTTGGAGGTGGATGTACGGCGGAATTGGTTTCAAATAAAGGACTTTTACTCACAAATCACCACTGTGGTTTGTCGCAAGTACAATCGCATTCAAGTGTTCAAAATGATTATGTTCAAAAAGGGTTTTGGGCAAAATCTTTCGCCGATGAACTAAATAATCCAGGTTTAACCGCTACCAGAATTGTGCGAATCGATGACATTACGGCGCAAATTTTAGCTGGAACCGTTGGCTTAGAAGATGGCGCTAAAATCAATGAAATAATTAGAAAAAATGCGCAAACATTAATGGAAGATGCTACGCGAGGAACACATTTTAAAGCAGACGTTCAGGCTTTCGATTATGGAAATTCTTACTATTTAATGGTAAAAGAAGTGTTTTTAGATGTGCGTTTAGTTGGCGCGCCTCCTAGTTCGTTAGGTAAATTTGGTGGAGACACAGACAATTGGGTGTGGCCTCGTCATACAGGAGATTTTTCTGTTTTTAGAATCTAC
Organism: Crocinitomicaceae bacterium; assembly: GCA_031409255.1. Classification (GTDB taxonomy): domain Bacteria; phylum Bacteroidota; class Bacteroidia; order Flavobacteriales_D; family Crocinitomicaceae; genus Fluviicola. Next base: position 15,477 of record JANNWW010000134.1, on the reverse strand, counting down.
GCTGGAGCTGGAAATAAGCCTGCAGAATACAATGTAAGTAATGTTCCATACGAACCAATTCAGCATTTAAAAATTGCATTCAACGACCGTCAAAAAGGAGATTTCACGATGGTTTACGGTTTCCCAGGTCAAACAGAACAACATCTTTCTTCCGGAAACTTACGTTACATGGTAGAGAAGCAACGACCAATGGAAATTGCAATGCGAACAGCTTCTTTAGCTGTAATTGATGCAGGAATGAGAGCATCCGATCAAACTCGCATTCAATATATAGCAAAGCAAGCGCGAATTGCTAACTCTTGGAAAAAACACATCGGACAAATAGATGGCTTGAAACAATTGGGAGCTGTTGATTTGAAAGTGAAATTTGAAGAAGAATACATGAAACGTGCAAATTCTAAATCTGAGTGGGGACAATATGCAGATATTATCAACCGCATGAATCAGTTAGTGAAAGACAAATCAACTTACGAGTACCATTATACTTTGTATTATGAATATCTTTCAGTTGGAGCTGAGTTTTTTAAACTTACACGTTCGTTGGAAGACATTGAGCGAAATTACTTGAAATACAAAGTAAGTGGCGAGTTAGCTAAGAAAATTAAAAACCTTCAAGCATCTGCCGACGGTTTTTTCAAAGATTACGATGCAAAAGTAGATCAAGGAATTTTTGAAGCATTAACAAAACAATTCAACGGATTTTGTGAAGAGCGTTTTAATTCGCAACTCATTAAAAACCCCAAACTAACCAGTTCCATTTATACAAAATCTATTTTTACGAATAAAGATCGCTACAAGGCTTTTTTAAATAAATTTTCAGAAAAAAGTTTGAAAAAATTAGCCAAAGATCCCGCTTTTGCTTTGTATAAAAGTATGGTAAAAATTATGCGCGATCAGATTGCTTCAACAAGTGATGAATACAACGCTGAAATGGAAAGTTGGCTGCAGGTTTTTGTGAAAGGCAAACGCGAAATGTTCCCTGACATGAAACAATGGTCAGACGCAAACTCTACACTACGTGTAACTTATGGTCAGCTAGAAGGATCAGCTCCGGTTGACGGAATGGCATATACTGAATACACCACTCTGAAGGGAATGATTGATAAATACAACACTGGAAATCCTGATTTTGATTTACAACCCCGTATGTTGGAATTGTACAAAGAGAAAAACTATGGCGCGTATGCTCAAAACGGTGAGTTGTGGGTGTGTTTCACGGGTTCCAATCACACAACAGGAGGAAATTCTGGTTCGCCAGTTTTAGATGCAAACGGAAACTTAATGGGCTTGAATTTTGACCGTACGTGGGAAAGCACGATGAGCGATTTTTACTTCGATCCGAATCGTTGCCGTAATGTGGTTGTGGATATTCGCTACGTTATGTGGGTAATGGATATTTACTGTGGCGCGAAACATTTGGTGGACGAGATGGAGTTAGTGAAGTAAAAAAAAATTACTTTTCCTTCAATATCTTAATTAGTTCAGTATTGATGTAGATTGTTTCGCGACCTATTTTTTGCATTTCTAGGATACCTATTTTTTCTAAAGTTTGAAGATATCTTGAAGCAGTTTTGCGTTCTATCTTTAATTTATCAATAAGGTATTCATTTTTCGAATAGGGGTGTTCAAATAGTAAGTCAACTAATTCCTTTCGATAAATTTTAGGGGCTTCAGTTTGAACGATGTCTATTGTTATATCTAATTGAATTTTAATTTTTGTGATTTTTTCAATTGTATTTATGGCTGTTTCTTCAATCGCTTTTAACATGAATATAATCCATTCTTCCCATTCAGCATAGCGATTTGTTCGATTGAGTAGTTTGTAATATTCAGGCTTGTGTTCAGTAATATAAGAACTCAAATATAGAATAGGCAAATCAATTAAATTGTTTAGAATAAGGTAAAGGATGTTTAATATGCGACCAGTTCTCCCATTTCCATCATAGAAAGGGTGAATACTTTCAAATTGATAGTGAAGTATTGCAAGATTTATTAATGGAGAGAGTTCTGTATTTTCAGAATTAAAATGAACAATGAAATTGGAGAGCAAGTCATGTATTTCATCCTTGTTCTGAGGAGGTGTATAAACAACTTCACCCGTTTTATCGTTTTTAAGTACGGTTCCAGGTGTGCTTCTTATTCCGGCAGTGTTGTTGATAAGTTCTTGCTGAATATAAATGATGTCATTTATTCTCAAATATCCTTGTTTTTGTATCAATTTGGAGCCAGAAAAAATAGCTTTTCTATAATTCACAACTTCTTTGACATCTGCCGAATGAATAGCTTTATTGAGTGTTAATGCAGTATATAATTCATCTTGAGTAGTTATGATGTTTTCGATTTCAGAACTGTCTTTTGCTTCCTGAAGAACAATTGCATTCACGAGCATTAATTGGTTCGGAATAATTTTGGCAATTCCCTTAAGTTCTGCCAAAGCTGCTGCAGATTTTTCTAATTGTCTCAAAACGGCTAATGTTTCAACTTTTTCCCTATTTGGAGGAAGTTTTGCTAATGTGATATATGGTGCATTTTGTCCCATGTTTATATAATATGTACCAAAAGTACAAAAAAAAGTACACGTTTCTAATTTTAGGAGCTCTTAGATTAAAATTTCTTTGCGTGTGTGTATTGGTGTGAAGTAGTTGGTGGACGAGATGGAGTTAATGAAGTGATGATATAGTGTAAGATTTTTGAAAGCTCTTCTTTTGAAGGGCTTTTTTTATGTGATAAATTGTTACGTGTTTTTTGGATGTGTACCAAAAATTAAAAAAATGGACGTAGGTAGAATTAGCTAATAATTTTCTAAATATGTAATCATTTTTTTATTGGGTAGACTGTTTTTCACCATCGTTTCTTTAAACTATTACCTCCATTTTTCTATTGTCGGAAGATTAAATATATCTGCATTATTTTTAGAAGATTGGTGTAATAATTCACTCCTAACGATCATCCATTAAAAAAGGTCTAAAAATACGTTTTTTCCACAATGTTTCAAAACTTACCACTTTTTACCACTCATTAATTTTATCATTAAATTCAACAAAATCAATAGTTATTGCTTCCTATTGAAACTTTATCTACATTTGTTTCGTTATAAGTTTTCAACAATGTGTAACTGAGTGGTAAAAAGTGGGTTATTCTACTTAATTTTACCCATTCTTAAATGCTATGAAAGGTTTAGTAGGCGAATTTGAAGTGAAGTTAGATGGTAAAGGAAGATTCCTTTTCCCATCTGGTCTGCGCAAACAATTGTCGCCCGATTCCCAAGAGCAGTTTATGTTAAACAAAGGTTTTGAGGACTGTTTGACTTTGTATCCGATGAATGAGTGGGAAAGACTCTCGGAGAAATTGTCGAAACTCAACTTGTTTAAACCAAAAAATCGCATGTTTTACCGCTTGTTTCATCAAGGGGCAAAACAAATGTCTCTCGACAATGCAGGAAGAATCTTGATTCCTGTTTTGCACATGGAGCGCGTTGGTTTAGATAAAGATGTGATGCTCATCGCTTACAACGATCGAATTGAGATTTGGGACAAAGCCAAATACTTCAGCCTGATCGAAGTTAACATGACTGATTTTGCAGATCTAGCAGATGAGGTAATGGGTGATTTAAGCGATGACGAATAACGAACAAACATACCACATACCAGTAATGCTCACGGAGTGCTTGGAAGGATTGAAAATTAATCCCGATGGCGTTTACGTGGATGTCACCTTTGGTGGTGGTGGTCACTCACGCGAGATTTACAAGCAACTTTCTCCAAAAGGTCAATTAATCGTTTTCGATCAAGATCCAGATGCTCGAGCAAATGCTTGGGAAGCGACCAATTTTCATTTCGTGGCAACCAATTTTACATTCCTGAAGAATCATTTACGTGTGATGGGAATTAAATCGGTTGACGGAATTTTGGCTGACTTAGGAGTTTCCTCGCATCAGTTTGACGATGCAAAGCGGGGGTTTTCAATTCGTTCCAACGAAAAACTAGATATGCGCATGAATCAATCGGGCGAATTAACAGCTCAAAAGATTGTTGCAACGTATGACGATGAGCAGCTTGCGAAGCTCTTTAGAACATATGGAGAATTAGATCATCCGTATAAAACTGCGGTTGAATTAGTGAAAGCGCGTTCCAAAAAAACAATTCGTACAACTGGCGATTTGATGGAAGCGTTAATGCCGGTTGCTCCAAAACACAAGGACCATAAATTCTTCGCGAAAGTGTTTCAAGCGCTTCGAATTGAAGTGAATCAGGAAATGGATGCTTTGGAGAAATTCTTAGAACAAGTTCCAGAAGTTTTGAAGCCAGACGGACGATTTGTGGTCATGTCTTATCATTCTTTGGAAGATCGTTTGGTGAAGAATATGATGAAACGTGGCTCGCTTGATGGCAAAATTGAAAAAGATTTCTTCGGAAAAGTGTTAAAGCCATTCGAGGAAATTAACCGCAAGCCAATTTCACCAACAGAGGAAGAGATTCAACGAAACACGCGCGCGCGATCAGCTAAATTACGAATTGCTAAAAGGGTCGAAGATGGAAAATAAACTATTCGACGACGAGCAGGAAAACCCTATGGATGCTGTTTTGGGTGCAAAGGCTTCTGGTAAAACAGCTACAGAGAAAAAAGAAACTAAAAAAGAGAATAAAAAAGATTCTGGAAAGAAGGAATCTTCACAAAATATATTTGCGCAAGTTATCAAAGGCGATATTCTAGCGAAAGATTGGGTTTTGAACAACTTAGGCTTCATTTTTTTTATTTTGTTTCTCTTGGTTTTAAGTGTAACCAAAGGATATTATGGAAAACAAATGCAGCGCGACATCAACGAATTACAAACTGAAGTTGATGGTAAAACAGCTGAATTTGTTGAGAACAAAGCAAAACTAGAAGAAATGACTTCACGCTATCAATTGGTGCAAAAACTAAAAGAAAGAGGTCTGAAAGAAACGGTGAATCCTGCAAAAGTAATTCGCATCAAGAAAAAACAAAAATGAGTAATAAAAAAAGCATAACAACTCGCGTTCACATAGTCTATTTTGGCTTCGTGGTGTTGATGGTGCTTGGAATTTACAAGACGATACTCATTCAACAAGCTGGAAACGCATCTTTTTTCTCTGAAACGAAAGATAAAATTCCAACCCGTGCAGTGAAACGCTTTCCGCGTAGAGGAGAAATCTTAGATCGCAATTACACGCCTTTACTTACCTCTGTTTCATTCTTCGATATCCACATGGATCCAACGGTTGTGAAACAAGAAATTTTCGATAAAGAGATCTCGAAGCTATGTGTTGGTTTAAATAACTTATTTCCAGAAACTTCTGCACGCGATTTTGAGAATTATATCCGAAATGGTAGAGCAAAAAAAAGACGCTATTTAACAATTAAAAGACGAGCCACAATTGCGCAACGACGTGTGTTAAAAGAATTACCCATCTTTAATTTAGGGCAAAATAAAGGCGGTTTAATAGACAACGATGAAACGCTTCAGCGCAAACGTCCGCATGGCGAAATGTTGAAGAGAACCCTTGGTTATTGCCAAAATATTGGTGAAAGAAATGAACTCAGAGTTGGAATTGAAGGTGCTTACAATGAATTGTTAGCCGGAGAACCTGGTGAAGAAATAGAACAAAAAATTTCGTCAGGATGGAAAAAAACTGGTAAAATGGTCAAAAATCCGATTGAAGGAGCTGATTTAGTTACCACTTTCGATATTGATATTCAAGAAGTTGCCCATTCAGAATTATTGCGACAATTGCGCGAACAAGGAGCAAAAAGTGGTTGTGTAATTGTGATGGATGTGAAAACAGGTTTTGTAAGAGCAGTTGCGAATTTACAAAAAGGAAACGATGGCGAATACTATGAATTATATAATCATGCGGTTGGAACTAAGGAAGTTCCGGGTTCTACCTTCAAGCTAGCAACTTTAATGGCCGCTTTGGAAGATAAGAAAGTGCGCTTAACAGATATTGTAGATGCAAAAGGTGAATATGAGTTTTATGGAATGAAATTCCATGATTCGAACGATTGGGGTTATGGAAAAATTTCGATTCAACGTGCTTTTGAAGTGTCTTCAAATGTAATTACTCAAGTAATTCAACGCGCATATAGAAATGATCCGCAAGTTTTTGTTGAACGTTTAAAATCTTTCGGTTTAGCTGACCAATTGGGCGTTGAAATTAAAGGAGAACCAACTCCAACAATGTATGCTCCGGGCCATAGAAATTGGTCGGGCCTGTCTTTGCCTTCTATGGCAATTGGCTATGAATTCCAACAAACTCCTCTACAAACATTGGCTTTTTATAATGCCGTTGCAAACAACGGGGTAATGGTTCGACCGCAATTTATTGAAGAAGTTCGAAGAAATGGACTTTTAGTTACAAAGTCAAAACCGATTGTCTTAAAAAAACAAATCTGCTCCATGCAAACAGTCAAATCTTTGCAATCTTGTTTAGAAGGAGTTGTAAAAAATGGAACTGGTAAACCGTTGCAATCTTCACTTTTCGACATTGCTGGTAAAACTGGAACGGCAAAAATATTGAATGATCAAAATCAATATGGGGAAAAAGGTGCCGAACGTTATCAGGCTTCTTTCGTTGGGTATTTTCCTGCAAAAGAACCCATTTACAGTTGCATTGTTGTTATTTCTGCTCCTTCGAAAGATATTTACGGAGCAACTGTTTCGGGTACTGTTTTTTCAGCAATTGCAAATAAGGTTTACTCAAACACATTAAAATATCACAAAGCAATAAACGAACAAGGAAAAAGAAAAAATGCACCGCCACAAGCCATGAACGGTAACACGAACGACTTGTTGCAGGTTTTGAAATACTTGAATATTGTAAAACAAATGGATGCATATAGCGATTGGTCGGCAGTAGCAAAAAATGGCAATGCACTAAAATTTTATCCACGTAAATATAGTAAAGACGTGGTTCCAAACGTGGTTGGAATGTCGGCACGTGATGCAGTTTACTTAATTGAACGCATGGGAATGCATGTTATTATTCGTGGTTACGGAAAAGTAATAGAGCAAACAATTCCTGCCGGAAAACAAGCTTTCCCAGGGGCATTAATTGAATTGAAATTAAGATGATACAGTTGAACAACATAGCAAAACACACAATTGTTGATCAGTGGATTGGTAACAAAAACGCTGAAATTTCTGCGCTTGCTTCAGATTCTCGAAAAGCAACTGCAGGTGTATTATTTGTTGCATTAAAAGGAACAAAAGTAGATGCGCACGATTTCATTCCGCAAGTTTTAGCACAAGGCTGCACAGCTATTGTTGTAGAACGAGCTTTTGATTTACCTGAAAACATTACTCAATTAATTGTTCCGAATTCAGCGAAAGCTTTAGGAGAGTTAGCTCACGCTTTTTACGGTTTTCCCTCACGCGATTTAAAATTAGTTGGGATTACGGGAACAAATGGTAAAACAACTACAGCTACACTTTTACATGATTTGTATACACAATTGGGTTATAAAGTAGGTCTACTTTCTACCGTTGTCAATAAAATTGGAGAAGAAGAAATTCCTTCTACACATACAACTCCAAATCCAATTGTACTAAATGCTTTGCTTGCAGATATGCTAACCCAAGGTTGCACACATTGTTTCATGGAAGTGAGTTCACACGCTGTTTCACAATGCCGAATTGCTGGTTTGGAATTCAAAGGAGCTGCATTCACAAATATTACCCACGATCATTTAGATTATCACGGAACTTTCAAAGCCTACATAGAAGCCAAAAAGGGATTCTTTGATAATTTATCGAAAGATGCTTTTGCTTTGGTGAACGTTGATGATAAAAATGGGCGCGTAATGGTTCAGAATTCTGTCGCTAAAATTCATACTTATGCTTTGCGCTCGCATGCAGATTACATGGGTAAAGTTTTGGAAAACAGTTTTAATGGCTTGCTTTTAACAATCAACGGAACAGAATTGTGGTCGCGCCTAATTGGCGATTTTAATGCCTATAATTTAACTACGGTTTACGGTGTTGCCGAACTGTTGGGTGATAATCCAATTGAAATTTTAACCGTTTTGAGTCGCTTGGAATCGGTTGAAGGACGTTTTCAGTTCTTACAATCTACCTCGAAAATTACCGCAATTGTAGATTATGCACATACTCCAGACGCACTTGTCAATGTGTTGAAAACAATCGAAAATATTCGCACACGTAACGAACAAGTGATAACAGTTGTAGGTTGTGGTGGCGATAGAGATGCCTTGAAACGTCCTGAAATGGCGCGTATCGCTTGTGAAATGAGTTCGAAAGTTATTCTTACATCTGATAATCCGCGTACAGAAGATCCGAACACAATTCTTTCAGATATGGAAAAAGGTGTTGAACCACAGCACTTTATGAAAACAATTACTATCTCCGACCGTGAGCAAGCTATTAAAACAGCCGTTTCAATGGCGCAAGCAAACGATATAATCCTTATCGCTGGAAAAGGACACGAAAAATACCAGGAAATAAATGCCGTGAAACATCCATTCGACGACTTCGAATTGGTGAAATCTTACTTCAATAAACTCAATAAATAAAAACATATGTTAACTTATTTATTCAATTACTTACAAAAATTCGACTTTCCAGGCGCTGGTTTGTTCGACTTTATTTCGTTCCGGGCTTCGATGGCTTTGATAACATCTCTCATCATTTCAATTGTCTTTGGAAAACGCTTAATTAATTTACTGCGTAAGCAACAAATTGGCGAAACAGTGCGCGACTTAGGTTTGGCTGGTCAAATAGAAAAACAAGGAACGCCAACAATGGGCGGACTTATCATTCTTAGCGCAATCATTATTCCAACTTTGCTTTTCGCAAAACTTCAAAACGTTTATGTAATTACCATGTTACTGGCAACAGTTTGGTTAGGTTGCATAGGTTTTTTAGATGATTATATCAAAGTGTTCAAAAAGAACAAAGAAGGTTTGAAAGGTAGGTTTAAAGTTGTTGGTCAAATTGGAGTAGGCTTAATTGTTGGGTGTATTTTGTATTTCCATCCAGATGTGCAAGTGCACAAACAAGTAGCTGAAAACTACAAATTGCAAGCTGGTGAATCTGTAGTAACACATCAACATGCAAAACAAGAAGACGCGAGTAAAAACGTGAAGTGGATTGTAACAAAAGACATGACCACAACCATTCCTTTTGTTAAAAACAACGAATTCAACTACAACTGGTTAATTGGTGACATCGATAAATCTTATGGCTGGTTGTTGTTTATTCCTTTCGTTATTATAGTTGTGATTGCGGTTTCAAATGGCGCAAATATGACAGATGGTTTAGATGGTTTAGCAACTGGAACATCAGCAATTGCAGGATTAGCACTGGCTGTTTTGGCTTACGTAACCTCTAACATCAAATTCGCAGATTATTTGAACGTAATGTATGTTCCGTTTGCCGAGGAAATGGTCATCTTCATTGCAGCATTTGTTGGAGCTTGTATTGGTTTTTTATGGTACAATAGTTATCCAGCGCAAGTTTTCATGGGCGACACAGGAAGTTTGGCTTTGGGTGGAATCATTGCTGTATTTGCAATTTCAATCCGCAAAGAATTATTGATTCCAGTTTTATGCGGAATCTTTCTAATTGAAAACTTATCGGTTATTCTTCAGGTTGGCTATTTCAAATATTCCAAAAAACGCTTTGGCGAAGGACGTAGAATCTTTCTCATGGCACCATTGCATCACCATTACCAGAAGAAAGGTTTGCACGAAGCAAAAATTGTTTCTCGCTTCTGGATCGTTTCAGTATTGCTTGCTGTATTAACAATTGTAACTCTGAAATTGCGTTAAAATGAAGCTCGAAAACAAAATAGTAATTGTTTTGGGCGCTGGCGAAAGTGGCGTGGGTGCAGCTATTTTGGCGCAGAAGAAAGGCGCACGTGTTTTTGTTTCTGATTTCGGCAAAATCAAAGATTCATTTATTGATGAATTGTCTGATTATAAATTAGAATGGGAGCAAGAGCAACATTCAATGGAACGCATTTTAAAGGCAGATTTAGTCGTAAAATCGCCAGGTATTCCTGAAAAAGCTCCAGTAATGATAGCTATTCGCCAAAAAGGAATCAAAGTGATTTCTGAAATTGAATTAGCTGGTTATTTTACAAATGCAAAGAAAATCTGTATCACGGGTTCGAACGGAAAAACAACAACTACAATGCTAACGCACCACATGCTTAAAAAAGCAGGTTTGAAAGTGGGTTTAGCTGGTAATGTAGGGTACAGTTTCGCGAAGCAAGTGGCATTAGAAGAAAACGAGGTGTATGTTTTGGAATTGAGTTCGTTCCAACTCGACGACATGACAGATTTTAGAGCTGAAATAGCAATGATTCTAAATATTTCGCCCGACCATTTAGACCGATACGAATACAATATGCAACTCTATGTGGATTCTAAGTTTAGAATTCTACAAAATCAAACTGCAGCAGATTATTTCATATTCAACGCCGACGATAAGCTGATTCAAGCAGAAATCGATAAACGCGAAATAGCTGCGCAGCAACTTCCATTTTCACTCACGAAAGAAGTGAAACCTGGCGCATTTTTACAAAACAAACAACTCACAATAAACTTTAAAAATCAATTCAGTATGTCAATTCACGAATTAGCTCTCAAAGGTAAGCACAACATAGGCAACACCTTAGCTTCCAGTTTAGCAGGAAGAATTTTAGAAATCAGAAATGAAACTATCCGCGAATCGATGTCGGATTTCACAAACGTAGAACACCGCTTGGAGTTTGTTGCGAAAGTGAACGGAGTAGAATTCATCAACGATTCAAAAGCAACAAATGTTAATTCAACTTGGTTTGCTTTAGAATCTATGGAAAAACCTACGATTTGGATAGTTGGTGGTGTTGACAAAGGAAACGATTATTCCGAGTTAGATGAATTAGTTGCTGAAAAAGTGAAAGCAATTGTTTGTTTAGGAACAGACAACCAAAAATTACTTGATCATTTCACTGGTAAAGTTGAAATGATTTTGGAAGCTGGTTCTGCTACTGAAGCCGTTGCACATGCATATCGTTTGGCGAAGAAAGAAGACACAGTTCTACTTTCTCCATGTTGCGCAAGTTTCGATTTATTCGAAAACTATGAAGACCGTGGAAATAAGTTCAAGCAAGCAGTTCGCTCATTGTAATCTTTTCAGAAATGGAAATCAAGAAAAAAAACGCGCATGAAACGTTGCTCGATGCTCGAAAAGAGGGTTTGGCAAGGGCTGAAAAACAATCGCTTCGTCCGCTCGGAAAGTGCTGGGGTGTTGATGTATTTACTTGGGCAAACCCGTCTATTCCCGAATTAGCTGCAACTATCGAATATTTCCCATTTCCGATTGTTTGGCTTGGAAATGCTTCTGCAATTCAGAAAATGGCAGAAGAGCGGCCAATGTTAATTCAAACTTTGCAATGGTTAGCGCAATACGATTCAGCACATTTTCCTTTAAACCGTGAATTGACAAAGACGATTCCTTTGGTTTCGGCTACACAAAACTTAGAGGAAACATTCGAACTATTGAAAGGAAATCACCAACTCAAAACCATTTTAGTTTTCACTACACATGGTTCAGGTTGGGATAAAGAATTAAACACCTTTGAAGAATTAGTAAAGCGGAATAAATAAAATGAGAAAACTTTTTGGAACAGTTTTAAAAGGCGATACAGCAATTTGGGTTTTATCCTTTGTGATGCTTGGCGTTTCTATGCTTACCGTTTATAGTTTTGTTCCAATTCTCGTAAAAATGCAAGGCGGTTCCGAAATTGCCTATTTGGGAAAACATATTTTATATATCGCAATTGCAATTGGCGTAATGATTTGGTCGCATCGAAGAAACACAATTCTACTCCGTCGTTATGCCCGTTTTCTTTTCTATGCTGCTTGCGGATTGATGTTGTTTACCATGTTTTTCGGGCAGCGAGTGAACGAAGCAGGAAGATGGGTGTCAATTCCATTTGTTGGACTCACATTTCAACCATCCGATTTTGCTAAAATTGCACTCATTATTTTACTAAGTCATAATTTAACCAAATTTGAATCAACCATTAAAGATTGGAAAGTTGCTTCACGCATGTTGCTTGCCCCCATTGTTGTCTTGTTTTTATTGATTTTCAAAGACAACTTTTCTACCGCAGCAATAGTTTTCATGCTTGCAATGACTTTGCTTTTTGTAGGAATGGTTCCCGTCAAACATATTTTAAAATTATTCGTGATCGGAATTGCTGCATTTATGCTTGCGGTTGCTGTTCAGAAAACATTTCCTTCAGTTAAAATATTACCTCGTTTAGAAACTTGGATTAACCGTGTTTCCAATCGTTTTGCAGACGAAAGTGAAGTCGATTTGGCTGGGAATTTACAACAAAACAATGCAGAACAAGCTATTTATTTAGGTGGTTGGACAGGTCAAGGAGCAGGAAAGGGTAAGGTAAAAGAATTTATTCCGGAAGCTTATGCAGATTTCTATTATGCGAGTTTTGTAGAAGAATTTGGAACAATTTTCGCCATCATTTTGGCTTTGTCATATCTTGTTTTTTTGTTTCGAATTTTCAGAATCGGACTCAACGCAGATGATACTTTTGATACTTTTCTATGTGTAGGAATTGGCTTAATTATTCTTACCCAAGCATGCGTGAATATTTTAGTTTGCGTTGGCGTTTTTCCTGTAACTGGTCAAAATATGCCGCTTCTTGCTATGGGAGGTTCAGCCATGATTGCTACTTGTCTTTCGCTCGGAATTGTGCAAAGTATTGCAAGTAAAAAAGAAAAAAGCAAGTCGAATTTTGATACAAAAAATGTTGTTTAATTGTTCAAGTCTATGGAGCTAAAAAAAGTTATAATATCGGGCGGCGGAACAGGTGGACATATTTTCCCTGCTATTGCAATTGCAAACGAAATCAAAAGTCGTTTCCCAAACTGTGCCATTTTATTTGTTGGTGCAGAAGGTAAAATGGAAATGGAAAAAGTTCCTGCTGCAGGTTATGAAATAAAAGGATTGCCAATTGTTGGATTTCAACGAAAATTCGCTTTAAAGAATTTATTGCTTCCTTTCAAATTATTAAAAAGTTTGAGTTTAGCGAGGCGAATTGTAAAAGAATTCAATCCGCAATTAGTAATTGGTGTTGGTGGTTATGCAAGTGGACCAACCTTAAAAATGGCACAACGTTTAGCTATTCCAACAGTCATTCAGGAGCAAAATTCCTATCCAGGTAAAACAAATCGCTTATTAGCAAAAGATGTGAAGGCTGTTTGCACAGCTTATGAAGGTTTAGAATCTGTTTTTGGAATTGGAAAAGTAACACTTACCGGAAATCCAGTTCGAAAAGAATTACAAGAATTGAAATTATCAAAAGCGGAAGCGCTTCATTTTTTTCCTTCTTTAGATGAAAACAAGAAAACGATTCTTCTCATTGGCGGAAGTTTGGGCGCAAAAACCTTAAATGAAAGCGTTCTGAATTCTTTAGCGTTGATTCTCCAAAATGATGTGCAACTCATATGGCAATGCGGAAAATATTATTTCGAAGAATTGAAAAAAGCACTACCTGAAGAATACAAAAAAAATATTTTGTTAACAGATTTCATTCCGCGAATGGATGCGGCATATACACTAGCAGATGTGGTCGTTTCTCGTGCCGGAGCTTTGTCTATTTCTGAGTTGTGCTTAGTCGGAAAACCAACTGTTTTTGTTCCTTCACCAAATGTTTCAGACGATCATCAAACGAAAAATGCCTTGGCAATAACCAAAAATAACGCAGCACTGTTGGTAAAAGATTCGGATGCAATCGCAAACGTTTTCCCACTGGTTTTAGATGTATTGAAAGATTCAATTACCTCCATTTCATTGGCCGAAAATATAAAGAAACTTGCCAAGCCAAACGCAAGTTCAGAAATAGTTGATGTGATTCTAAAACAAGCAAAAGCATGATTGATTTAGAGAAAATAAAACGCTTTTACTTCGTCGGAATTGGCGGAATTGGCATGTCGGCCTTGGCGCGTTATTTTTTTTCTAAAGGTTTTGAGGTTGCTGGTTACGACAAAACGCCGTCTGATTTAACAAACCATTTATCAGATGAAGGAATAGCAATTCATTTTGAAGATTTAGGCGAAAATATTCCGCATGCATATAAGGATCCGATGGAAACATTGGTTGTTTATACTCCTGCAATTCCTGCAACTATGTTAGAACTTGCTTTCTTAAAAGAAACGCACAAAGTAGTAAAACGTAGTGAAGTTTTAGGTTTAATTACACAATCTAGTAAAGGTTTGGGCGTAGCAGGAACGCACGGAAAAACAACAACTTCTTCGCTTTTAACGCATGTTTTACATCAATCGTCAACGAAATGTTCTGCTTTTTTAGGTGGAATTTCATCGAATTTAAATTCAAACGTGTTGGTTGATCCTACTGCTGAATTTACAGTCATTGAAGCAGATGAATTTGATCGGTCGTTTTTAAAACTCGATCCTTTTGCAAGCATCATAACAGCAATAGATCCGGATCATTTAGATATTTATGGAACAGAAGCTGAATTCAGAAAAGGTTTTCAGCAATATGCAAACAAACACAAGGCGGGTAAATTACTTGTTACTCAAGTTAGTATTCAGTTAGAAAATTCTGGATTTCGCCAAATCACCTATGCAATTAATCAAAAGGCAAATGTGAGTGGTCATAATTTGCAAGTTGTAAATGGAATTTTTCAAATGGACGTGGTTTTTGAAAACGAAAAATGGTTAAATGTTGAACTGGGTTTGCCCGGAATTCACAATGCTGAAAATGCACTTTCTGTTGTTGCTTTGTGTTTAGAGCTCGGACTTTCAGAAACAGAAATTCGTTTTGGATTGAAATCTTTTAAAGGAGTTAAAAGGAGATTTGAATGCCATTTTCGAACAGAAAAATTGATTTATATAGACGATTACGCACATCATCCTACTGAAATTCAAGCATTGGTTAGTTCAGTGCGTTTGTTGTATCCAACTAAAAAAATTGTAGGTGTGTTTCAGCCACACTTATTTACCCGTACACGCGATTTTATGGAGGGTTTTGTAGCAGAATTAGCAAAACTTGATGAAGTTGTTGTGCTGCCAATTTATCCGGCGCGAGAATTACCGATTGAAGGAATAACGAGTGAAAAATTAGTAAGCGGAATTGGTTCGAAGAGCAAAGTTCTTTCACCAAATGAAGTGCTAGAATTTGCACGTCATTTCGAGGAAGGTGTTTTTTTAACCATTGGCGCTGGAGATATAGATCGAATTGTTCCGCAATTAGCAACTTTATTTAAAGACAAAGCGTGAAAAGTAAATTAAAAATAGCTGCCTGGATAACACTTTTGGTGAGTGTAATAGTTTTGCTCTTCGTGATGCGTAATTACCAAGAAAATAGAGTTGCAAGCGAACCTGAAATTGCGATTTCTGTAGACGATGAGAATGCATTTATTACGGCTGAGGAATTGAAAATTCGTTTGAAACGCTATAATTTAATGT
>JANNWW010000133.1:0-5805 GCA_031409255.1 Crocinitomicaceae bacterium | reverse complement strand
GACAAAGCAACCATTAATGGATTTAAACACTCCAGTTACTGGTGACGATATCAAAGGTCTTGCAGGGAAAAAAGTGGGTGATAAATTATCATACACAATTCAATTACAAAAAGAAGGTTATTTCCCGAAAAATGTTCAGTTTGATTATGTAATTGAAGAACCAGGAATTGTGAAAGTTCATGAGTCCTTAGCTGGAGCATTATCTATGGACAAGGAAGTAAAAGATTTGCGTGAGTTAGTTCAAATTAACGATATTCGTTTCGACTTGAATAAAGATTTCATTCGTCCAGACGCAGCTCTTGAATTAGACAAAGTGGTTGCGGTTATGAATAAATACCCGAACATGGTAATCGAATTGGGTTCTCACACAGATTGTCGGTCTTCCTATAAATACAACGAAGATTTATCTGACCGTCGTGCTAAAAACTCAGCAAAATATATCAAGTCAAAAATTACTAATCCAGACCGTATCTTCGGAAAAGGATATGGTGAATACTTTTTATTGAATGATTGTAAGTGCGAAGGTGCAGTTAAATCTACTTGTACCAACGAAGAACACGATGTCAATCGTCGAACTGAATTTAAAATCATTTCAATAGGTTCTGATAAAGTCGATGTAATCAACAATTCAACAAATTCATTCGATAAAAAATAGTTTTATCAACCCAATGAAGAGCGATCAATTATTGGTCGCTCTTTTTTTTTCAGTAAAACCAAAACTGCTAATTCCTTTTAGCATCAATTAAGTGAAAAATAATAAATATTCATTACACACTTTTCCTATCTTTGAAACAAGTTTCGAATAAATGAATGTAAATAAAACCTTTTCAGAAATACCTGATTTTAAACTCTCTCCATCTATCGATAAAGTTGGGGTAGAAGAACGATGCGCTCGATTTCAAACTAGAAGTATAAAAAATGAGGCAAAAAACCACGGTTTAAAATTGATCTTAAACATGATCGATTTAACAACCTTGGAAGGAAAAGACACCCCCGGAAAAGTAAAACAATTGTGTTACAAAGCCCAACATTTACACGATTCACACCCTGGTTTGCCAACTGTTGCTGCAATTTGTGTTTTTCCTTCAATGGTGAAAACTGCAAAAACTGCTCTCGGAAATTCCGGAATAAAAGTGGCTTCGGTTTCCACAGCTTTTCCATCAGGTCAATCTACTCCAAAAATAAAAATTGCAGACACAAAATTTGCAGTCGAAAACGGTGCCGATGAAATTGACATGGTTATCTCACGCGGGAAATTTCTTGCAGGAGAATACAATTTTGTGTTCGATGAGATTGCAATGATCAAAGAAGCTTGTGGTAAAGCACGCTTGAAAGTAATCCTGGAAACAGGAGAGTTGGCTTCGCTTGATCAGGTTCGAAAAGCAAGCGATATTGCAATGTATGCTGGCGCAGATTTCATCAAAACATCAACAGGTAAAATTCAACCCGCAGCAACGATGCAAGTTACATACACGATGTTGTGCGCAATCAAAGATTTTTACCGCAAAACAGGTGTACAAGTAGGAATGAAACCCGCAGGCGGTATTTCCACATCGAAACTAGCCCTTCACAACTTAGTGATGGTGAAAGAAACACTTGGAGCCGATTGGTTAAGCAATGAATGGTTCCGTTTTGGAGCAAGTTCATTGGCAAACGACGTGTTGATGCAACTTGTTAAGCAAGATTCGGGCTGCTACCAAAGCGCAGATTATTTTTCAATAGATTAATTTGTTCCATTTTAAAAAAGGAAAATGAGTAATAAAAAAGATACAAAGCAGTTCAATTTCAATGATTCATGGGATTATTCTCCAAGTCCGGAAAGTACTTCTCATGTTAAATTAAAAGCGAAATACGAATTGTTCATCGATGGAAAATTCGTTCCACCCGTTTCAAAAAAGTATTTTAAAACAATAAATCCAGCAAATGAAAAAGTGTTGGCAGAAGTTGCTCATGCAAACGAGGCCGATGTTGACAAAGCTGTAAAAGCGGCAAAAAAAGCATACCAAGAGGTTTGGTCGAAAACAACCCCAAAAGAACGTGCAAAATACATCTACCGCATTGCGCGTATGATGCAAGAGCGATCTCGAGAACTAGCTGTAGTTGAAACTTTAGATGCTGGGAAAACAATCCGCGAATCGCGCGATGTAGATGTTCCACTTGCATGTAATCATTTTTTCTATTATGCAGGTTGGGCAGATAAATTGGAATATGCATTTCCAAATCGCAAGGTTGAAAGTTTAGGTGTTGCGGGTCAAATTATTCCTTGGAATTTTCCCTTACTTATGCTTGCTTGGAAAATTGCTCCAGCTTTGGCAACCGGAAACACAGTAGTCATTAAACCAGCAGAAACCACTCCGCTAACTGCAATGCTTATGGCAGAAATTATTCAGGAATCTGGACTTCCAGCGGGTGTTGTGAATATTGTCACTGGCCATGGAGACACGGGCGCCGCGCTAGTAAATCATCCGGAAGTGAATAAAATTGCCTTCACTGGTTCAACAAACGTGGGTAAATTGATTCAAAAATCGATTGCCGGAACAGGTAAAAAACTTACGCTCGAATTGGGTGGAAAATCAGCAAATATTATTTTTGAAGATGCAGCAATAGACCAAGCTGTGGAAGGAATTGTAAATGGAATCTTCTTCAATCAAGGTCATGTGTGTTGTGCTGGTTCGCGTCTATTCGTGCAAGAATCTGTTGCTGAAGAAGTTATTCAAAAATTGAAAGACCGATTAGATACTTTGTATGTGGGCGACCCACTCGATAAGAACACAGACATTGGCGCAATCAATTCGAAAGAACAATACGAAACGATTCAAAAATATATTAAAATCGGAAAACAAGAAGGCGCCGAAGTATATGAAAGCGCTTGTTCTATTCCAAAAGGAGGATTTTTTATTCGTCCAACTTTATTTACAGGTGTTGCACAATCGAGCAGATTGGTTCAGGAAGAAATTTTCGGTCCAGTATTAACTGTTCAAACTTTCCGAACAATAGACGAAGCAATTCAAAAAGCGAACAACACGCCATTTGGTTTAGCAGCTGGCGTTTGGACAGACAAAGGTTCGCGCATATTTAACATGACTACAAAGTTGCGTGCAGGAGTTATTTGGGCAAATACCTACAACAAATTCGATCCAACATCACCATTCGGCGGTTACAAAGAATCTGGCTTTGGTCGTGAAGGTGGTTTACATGGTTTAGCAGCGTACTTAAAATAATTATCAATTAGATAATTTTCAACTATAATAAAGATGAGATTGGAAGTATTAAAAACGTATAAGTTATATATCGGAGGTGCATTCCCCCGAACAGAATCTGGCAGATATTATTCTCCTGTTAACAAAAAAGGAGAAGCATTGGCAAACATTTGCTTGTCTTCAAGAAAAGACTTTCGTAATGCTGTTGTTGCTGCAAGAAAAGCTTTCGGATCTTGGTCGGAAAGGGCTGCCTTTAATCGCGGACAAATTCTATACCGAATTGCAGAAATGCTCGAAGGACGAAAACAACAATTCGTTGATGAGTTAATTCTTCAAGGTTCAACTAAGGTTTCAGCTGAAAAAGAAGTAGCATTAGCGATTGATCGTTGCGTTTATTATGCAGGTTGGTGCGATAAATACAATGCTGTTTTTAGCTCGGTGAACCCAGTTGCATCGTCGCATTTTAACTTTTCAAGTAACGAACCAACAGGAGTTGTAGCAATTGTAGCACCACAGAATAATTCATTAATCGGACTAGTTTCAGCAATTTTACCTGTCATTGCAGGCGGAAATACATGTGTTGTTTTGGCTTCAGAGAATTTACCGCTCTGCGCTGTTACCTTTTCAGAAGTTTTAGCAACTTCAGATCTTCCAGGCGGTGTTGTAAATATTCTAACTGGTTCTGAAAATGAATTAATTGATCAGTTTCATTCGCACATGGATGTGAACGCTGTTTTATATGCCGGTGGTAATAAAGAAAATGCATCAAAATTAGAAGTCGGAGCAAGTGTAAACGTAAAACGTGTTCGTATTTACGAAACTAATTTCTCAAAAGAAACAGACGAAAATCCGTATTACATTACGGACTTCCAAGAATTAAAAACCACTTGGCACCCGATTGAACATGTTGGGGGTGCAACGAGTTCGTATTGAGATTAAAATATAGAAATAAGAAAAGGAGTTCAATTTTGAATTCCTTTTTTTTGGCCCACTAGGGCTTACCGATGCTTATTTTCTAAATTCGTTCCTCATTGAAAATACAGATCGGCATAAACTTCTCGCCTTTTTAGACATAAAAAAAGGAGCACTTTCGTACTCCTTCTTGTTGGCCCACTAGGGCTCGAACCTAGACTCTTCGGTACCAAAAACCGACGTGTTGCCAGTTACACCATGGGCCATTCTGACAGCTAAGTAATAACTTAGCGAGTGCAAAAATAATACTCTTTTTGCTTTTGTCAAGTATTTTGAATAAAAAAATGTTTTTTTTCGACTTCCCACCCTTTTTATTAACTCTCTCCGTTAACAAGTTTTATTACTTTACATGGCGATAGGTCTAAAAGTATTTATAACTTCGCGAGTCGTACAAGATAATATTATATGAATTTTAGATTCCTAAACAACATAACGGGATGGACCGTTTTCTTAATTGCTACAATCGTTTACTTCACAACGCTTGAACCTACTTCAAGTTTGTGGGATTGTGGAGAATACATTACAGCTGCACACAAATTAGAAGTTGGTCACCCTCCTGGCGCGCCACTTTTTATGGCAATTGGACGGTTATTTTCCTTTTTTGCTGAACCAGGTGATGTTGCACTCTGGGTGAACCGTTGTTCGTCTTTGTGCAGCTCATTTACCATTTTATTCTTGTTTTGGTCGATTTCGCTTTTAGCCAAGAAAATCTTAAACAGAAACAACGATTGGGCAAATGGAGAAAAAATTGTGACCCTAGGAGCAGGTGCTGTTGGAGCTTTGGCTTACGCATTCTCAGATTCATTCTGGTTTTCAGCAGTTGAAGGAGAAGTATATGCAATGGCAGCAATGTTCACGGCAATTATCTTTTGGGCAATTTTGAAATGGGACG
Organism: Crocinitomicaceae bacterium; assembly: GCA_031409255.1. Lineage (GTDB taxonomy): Bacteria > Bacteroidota > Bacteroidia > Flavobacteriales_D > Crocinitomicaceae > Fluviicola. The sequence continues at coordinate 741 of JANNWW010000133.1, read as the reverse complement.
ATGAAGTAAACCAACAACGATTAATCGAAAAAGATGCAAACGGAACTGCTGGCTCAACTGCCAATCCACTGCGTTGGTTAATTTTAATTATGTACTTAAACGGTCTGGCAATTGGAGTTCACCTTCTTGGTTTACTTGTTATTCCGGCAATCGGATTTGTTATCTATTTCAACTATTACAGAGACAACATTACAATAAAAGGATTTTTGATTACCGGTCTTATTTCCTTTGCAACCTTAGGTTTGCTCCAAGGAGTTTTCATTCCAATTATTCCAGCAATTGCATCCATGTTTGAAGTTGGTTTTGTAAATGGAATGGGTTTGCCTTTCTATGCTGGAACTATTTTCTTTTTTGTGTTATTAATTGCCTTAATGGTTTTCACACTAAATCGCACAACAAAACGCATCAAACCAATTTGGAATACGGTTTTGTGGTCGGTAACAATGTTGTTAATCGGTTATGGATCTTTCGCGATTATTGTAATTCGCTCTAACGCAAACACGCCTTTAGATGAAAACGATCCTGAAAATTTAGTAACGCTTCACTCGTATTTGAAACGCGAACAATATGGTTCATGGCCAGTTTTTTCAGGTCCATATTGGAACTCAAATCAAGCTCCGCGTGAAGAATGGAAAGACATGTCGGCTTCCAACTTACGTCGTTTTGTCGTAATTGACGAAATGGCCGAAACAGATGTAAAAGCATTCAAAACGGAGGCCGAAGCAAATGCTTATAATTCTG
>JANNWW010000132.1:0-21418 GCA_031409255.1 Crocinitomicaceae bacterium | reverse complement strand
ATTAAACCATAGTTTTGAGCTAAAACAAATAAAGTGAAAGAATTACAAAAAATAAAAACAGCTATTTTCTTCATGCTTAGTTTTTAATAAATGGTATCCCTTGAGATTTTCCGGAAATTCGGATAAAATAGTAGCCTATTGGCAATTCTGACAAATCAATTTTTACACTCGTTCCATCAAATGCATGTGTTGAAATTACTAAGCCATGAATATTAATTAGTTCAAAAGTTGCAGATTCAACTGTCGACAATGAATTAATTAAAATCCATTCATTTGCAGGATTTGGAAATAATTTAAATAGGTCATTAATTTCGATGATACTGTTATTTGAAGCTCCTGTTCCCTCTCCAACAGAAAAACTTCCGCGCTCACGATTGGAACGCGATGAATTAAAGTCGTTTACTTTTTGTGCCGAGCAACGAGTAGTTAATATTGTTTCAACAAAATAATCTGTGTTGGTTAAACCTGCTGCTGATAAATCAGTAAAACTACTTGTACCAATTGAAACTGCAGGCGATAGATCTTCCCAGCCGTTTTGCGAACTAAATCTCCAGACAACATAGTTAGAAATATCTGCCGGACCTTCATAATCGTCCCACAAAATTTGTGTTCCATTTGCTTGAGTGATAATCGAATTCATGTGCAAAGTTTTGTGTGCAATTGAACGCGGACCTTCAACTCCACATATGTTTACAGGTGAAATTCTATAACGCCAAGAGCGTATTTCCGGTGATGCAATCACATCATTAAAATTAGACACATTCGAAAATTGAACAGTATCAATCAACATGAAATGTCCGGCCTGTGTGTTTTCACGGTAAATATTGTAGTGAGATATGTTTTCTTCACCATTTTTCTCCCAAATAACTACGTTAGTTGTTGTTGCCGTGTCAACTGTAACAACACAAATTTGTTGTGGTGTTGGCAATTTAACGCCCACATGAATTCGTTTACTTGCGTGACATTCAAGCCCGTTAAAACCGCTTGGACCAGAAACTACATCTAAAATATATGTACCGGAATCTAAACTATTTCGAGATAAAAATAAATTTTGTTGATCATTCCAAGAATGCGTCAAAAATGGAAGCGCCCCAAATGGGTTATCGACTAGTTGAACAATGATTACTCCATTTGTCTCAGTACAAGATGTTGGAATAACTGAATCTTTGATTAACAATGCCTGATAATCATTCAATTCATATTCAAAGCGTTCGGAACATCCATTTTGATCTGTAACTTCCACTTCATAAAATCCATAAGTTAAACCAGAAAGAGTAGAAGTTGTTTGACCAGTTCCTATCCAATCGTAAGTATAAGCTCCAGCTCCGCCACTAAATGTACCGAAAATTTGACCGTTGTTGTCTCCACAATCTGGATCGTAAGTAGAAAATGAAGCTGAAATTGGAGCAGGGTTACTTAACTTAAAACTACGCGAAATGTTGCAGCCATTTACATCTTGAATATAGGCCCAATAAGTTCCTGGCTGAAGATTACTTAAGTTAATTCCTGTTGCACCATTTGACCAAACCACATATGGGTTCGTGAAGCCAGTAAGTGTTAAATTTATTGCCCCGTCATTTGAATTATTACACGAAATTGGTGTTACAAAACTAGTTACTGAAACCCCAATCGGATCAACGCTAACCCCGCCGCGCACGTTACAGCCATTTTGATCTGTTACATTAAAATAATAAGGCCCTACCCCTAAACTGTCAATAGTAGTACTACTTTGCCCGTTCGACCATTCAACAGATACAGCAGGAACTGTTCCGGGAACAAAGCTAACTGTAACTGATCCGTTTTCTTGTCCACAATTTATTGCTCCACCAGAAGAAGTTGTTGCAACACCAACTGTACTTATTTCATAAGGAGCAGTTATTCGAACTAAACAACCATCAATAATTGTTCTATAAGTAATAAAATCAAGAAATGGATCTGGCGCAATTTGAGACAATGAAATGCCGTTAATTGTAGTTCCAGGAAGTTCAACTCCATTTAATGTAAATTTTCCTTCATTATAAAGAGAAACTCTATCAGATAACTCTATTATGTTTTCATTTGAACAAAATTTCAGTATAGGATCTGAAAATGAAAGTGCGGGTTGTGCTGCAGTTGGTGTAACTGTTCCAATATTTAGTGTGTCAATAACAAAACCATCTGTTACAACTATACTTAAAGTAGTTGGTGTTCCGGCAATTAAAGCCGTTCCAAAAAGAGTAAATTTTGAAATAGAAGGATTGCCTGCAACCGGACTAATATATTGAGCAGACAAATTAGAATAAACAGATTGATTTGATTGTATTACACTTAAAACATGAACTTTCTCACCATCAATGTCTTCCACTTCAATGTTTTCAAAAATTTGATTGATATTTCCAACACACAAAGCCGAACTTGGTGTTGGAGCAGAAACCAATGTTGGTGCATTTGATAGCATAAATGCACGACTGAATAAAACTGAGGAAACATCTTCTTGAAACCTCACGAAAGCTTTTTGGTCTATTGGAGATCCTTTTGAATAAAAATATTGATTAATAACCGGAATATTAAAAGACGGTCCAACATTAGACCAAGAACCAGCTTCGTATTTTTTTAAAAACTGTTCATCGGTACTTGTTAAACTAGGTCCACTTTTTCCCAATTTATAGTTTGCTTCTTGTCTATTTGATGCATGATGAATCTCATCAATATAAAAAGGTAAAATTCCCAATGGTTGAATATCTATTGGAGAAGCAGAGTATGGGATTTCGTATGTTTTAGTTGTTAATCCGTTTTTACGAGAAATTAATATCTGAGGTTCTGTAATTCCATCACCAATAAAATCAACTGTTCCAGCAAAACTAAGAGGCGAACCGCCTTCAAGTATATCAGTTGAAACACAGCTACCTATTGTGAAAGTGGAAAGTGGAATTTTAACTACTTTGCGACTAAACTCACTGATACCCACATACAGTTCATTTGTTGAAGAAGAAAAATACCAATGACGAGGATCTCCGCTTAAACCAGAATTTGCAAATGCCATTAAATTTAATGTTTCCCATATTGCACCATTGTATCTATAAATTCTTAAATCGTCGTAAAAACCATTTGAAATTAAGTAAGGAGTTCCGTTCGGGTGGATAAATAAATGACATGAACCATTTGCGTTAATATTTACTGGAGGCGCTGCTACCGTTAGGTTGTTTGTAACTGTATTAAATTTATACAATTGCAAAATTGAATTGTCTTCTAAACCAATAAAAATAGTAGTGTTTTGAACGAATGAAGTTAATTGCGGAAAACTAGCTGAAAAAATAAGCGAATCTCTTTTTTTCCATTTTAAAGAACCTGGCTGGTATTCTGAAACATACAAATTATCTGAAGGATCTGCCACTAGTTGGAAATATTTCCCGTTCACTAAGTCTATCTTACCTTGTTCATCGAAGCCATTCATAAATGTAGAAACATTTCCCCATTTCAAATTTTGAGAATACGAAAAACTGCATGAAAAGACTGCAAATAGTAGTAGTAAAAATAACTTCATTTTTTGTAATTTAAATTGAGTTTTGTGTTTTAAAGTATTAACTTGTTCTAATAAGATACAAATGTGCACAATTAGGTTGGAAATCACCCTATTGAAATGATTATTTAACTCATTTTATTGAGTAAATGGCTGAATTTTCGCAATTTGTTTTTAACATAGCAAGCAACTAAAACGATTAAACATTTTGGAGATTACTAAAAAAGTCCCAACTCACGAATGAATTAGGACTCTCAATTGATCTTCAATACTAATTTTTTATTACACGTTTTATAATCGAACGATCAAAATAAGAAATTCTTACAAAATAAATTCCTTGAGAAAGTGTAGCCAAATGCAATTGATTTATTTGTGCACTAAATGCAGACTGAATTAAAACAGTTCCATCGACAGAAATTACTTCTACAGAAATTTCATTTGCTTCAATTTGTTCAATCGTTAAATCAGTTGAAGTCGGATTTGGAAATAACGAAATACTATTCAAATAATTTTCAATTAATTCATTGTTTGAATTGCCAGTTCCTTCTCCAACAGAAAAAGATCCTCTTTCTCTATTTGAACGGGAAGAATTGAAATCGTTCACTTTTAAAAATGTAGGTGAACACGCTGAATAAAGAGCCGTTTCAACATAATAATCAACGTTTGTTGAACCAGCCGGAGGCGTGTCTGAAAAAACAGATGTTCCCAAAGCAACTACTCCACTCACATTTTGCCAAACTAAATTTTGATCTGAAGCTCTCCAAACAACATAATTTGCTAAATCTGCCGGACCCTCATAATCGTCCCAATAAATAGTGTAACTAGCAGACCCATCAAAAATTGCATTCGAATGAACTGTTTTGTGTGCAATAGACAACTGACCTTCAGTTCCACATTCATCTACTGCTGAAATACGGTAGCGCCAAGATGTTTCTGTTGCATTTGCAATTACATCATTAAAAATAGACTCATTTGTAAATTGAACCGTATCGATAATTACGAATTGACCCGGTGTTTGATTTTCACGGTATATATTGTAATGTGAAATACCCGTAGTGTCTACTTTTTCCCAAACTACCAAGTTGGTTGTTGTAGTTGTATCTACTGTTACGATACAAATCTCTTGACGTTTCGGAATCCGATTTTCTAATGCATATACTTTGTGAGCAAAACAATTCGTGCTACCAATAACCGGTGGTGCTTCAACTAAAACCTCGTAACTACCTGCAGGAAGATTGAAAATTAAGTTCGTAGAATCGCCAGTTGACCATGAAATAGATGTTGGCAAATTTCCACCGTTATTCGGCGAAAACGAAGTTAATACTGCTCCGTTTGAAGAATTACAAGAAGGAAAAGCTATTTCTTCTGTTATTGTTGGAGCATGAAAATCATTTAAAACAAGCGCAAACGATTCAACACAAAGGTTAACATCTGTAACTTTTAATTCATATACACCATGCGCCTGATTGGTAATGTTGGCTGAAGTTAAGCCAGAAGGAATTCCGCCAATTAACCAAGAGTAAGCATAGGGAGTTGTTCCGCCAACTAGATTCGAATTTATTAACCCATTGCTTAATCCACAACCTGGAGAGGTGCTTGTAAACGAGTTTTGAATTTTTAATGGAGAAGTTACTTCAAAATAAAATGTTTGATCGCAATTTGTTCCCAACTCATAAATTGTTGACCAATATGACCCTGGAGCGAGGTTTGAAATAGCGGTTCCGGTTTCACCTGTAGACCAAACAATCAATGGATTAACCGCACCATTTACTGCCGTAAAAGCAATTGAGCCATCTGCGCTATTGTAACAACTTGCGTTGTTTATTGATGAAGTTACACTAATTGTATTATTGCTAACATTCACGGCTCCTTTAACAGAGCATTCTTCAGCGTCTTTTACATTGAAATAATAGGCGCCTGGCGATAGATTTGATATATTTAAACCTGTTTCACCAGTAGACCATTCTGTATTTACAACTGGGGAGGAACCCGGATTTACAGTTACTGATGCTGTTCCGCTGTTAGTTGAACAATCTGTAGGAGTTGAACTAGGAAAAACAATTGGCAATGTAACGAACGAATAAGTTGCCGTAGCATTTAACACACAACCGTTAACTTCATTTGTAGATGAAATAACTCCAGTAGGCGAAAAACTTGATAAAAGAAAGCCATCTAAACTTGCGTTTTCTATCGTGTTTCCTCCAATTGAAAACTTCCCGCCTGGCGAACTAACAAATTCGTTGAGGTCAATTTCATTTTCATTCGGACAAAAAACAATACTTGCTGAATTAAAATTATAAATTCCCACCGACGAAACATTCACCGAAGAAGTCACAAAACTATAGTTGCTCCAACCATCTGTGTAACTTATCGTGAACGTTGTTGTTCCGGGTGATACTCCAGCGGTTCCGAAAATCTTGAATTTAGAAACCGTTACTCCGTTAATAAGCTGTGTTCCAATTGGAATTGACTGAAGCGAAGTAAATAAGGTTGAATTTGATGCTGAAATTCCTGTAATTCGAAGTTTGTCGTAATCTGCGTCAACAAGTGTGAATTCAGGTATAATTACATTTTCTGTGTTCAGACAAAGATTCGGATTTTCGACAGCTTGAGAAACATTTGTTACTTCGTTTAACATCTGGAAATTTAAAAAACTATCCGATCCAATCGATTGTACAAGCAGGTGTTTCTGCACATTTCTATCTAATTTAATACGCATCGTGTTTCCACTAAAATCGGCAGGAGAAGGACCCAAAACCGGACTAATAACAGTCCATATATTGGTATTGTTATCTCTTCTATATAAATTGTATTGGTTATAACTAACTCCATTGTCTGTGCTAAATTCTCCACACAAATAGGAATACGCAGAAGTGTTGAGCACTTCATATTCTGCGCTTGCTGGAATCCAATTAAAAGCTGTTACTCCATTATAATCAAGGTCTATGTTACCTGGATCTAATTGTTTTTCTAAAGTTATTCCTGAAACAAAGTGCGCCCATGTTAAAAAAGGCTCTGAAATTCCATCCCCTGTAAAAAACAGAAAGCCATCCGGAATAAATGATCCAGAATTATAAACTCTACCATTATTATTTCCACTTATGTTGTAAAAATATAAAATTGAAGGAGTTAAACCCGAAGCTTTGAAAACATATTTTTGAGAAGCACCAGAAACTAAAAAATAAACATCTGTATCTGAAATATAGAAATCGAAACTTGCAGCTATTGGTGCAAATCCAACATCAAAATTCCAAGAATTATTGGTTCCATTTGTCCAACCAGAATTTGTAGTTAAGTTGTAATCATAAAAACGCGGACCAGATGAAGCCATGAAACCCAAATACAAAGTGTTGTTTGAAGAAACATAGAGCATTTTAACACCAAAACCTGAATTCAATGTAGATTCAGAAATAAAGGAATTTACAGCATTTGAAAACGTTTCTCCACTAATATCATAATGCACCATTACAACTCCAAGAGTTGGTTGAATAAGAACCAAATGAAAAACGCCGTTTGCATATTCAGATTCAATACTGCTAACAGAACTTGCTATGTAAATTGAATCTTTCAATTGCCAACTTCCAATTGAGGTGTTGTAAATAGTAAGTTTTAAGTAATTATTTGGCGTAATAATAAATTGATACAATTTATTATCCTTCATTTCTAAGGCAGTTGCATCAGAAAGATTATGAAACGGATTGACTGGAATTCCGGAAGACCAATCGTTAGTTTGAGCAATAAATTTCTCACCAAAGAAAGACAAGGCAATAAGTAGTAGTAGTTTTTTCATTAATTAAATTTTATTGATTTTGCATATTTTAGAAATTCCAAAATAACTTATTTGAACGAAGTAAATTCCTTTATCTAGTTTTTCTAAATTTACTTTTTGTGTTTTTTGATTTAACTCAAAAGAAGAAACTAAAAGTCCGGTAAGGTCATAAATTTTAACTAAAGACACATTCGCCTCACCTTGAATAAGTGTTAATTCATGGGTGAACGGATTTGGATACATAGAAATAGAGGACAAATAAGCTTCTAACAATTCATTGTTTGAATCGCCGGTTCCTTCTCCAACAGAAAAAGATCCTCTTTCTCTATTTGAGCGAGAAGAATTAAAATCGTTAACTTTTAATAAACTAGGTGAACAACGTTCTGTGGTTTCAAACTCAACTAAATAGTCGAGATTTGGAGTCGAAAAATCAATATTATCTAAATAAAATAATTGGGATGATGGAACGGTAGCAATTTGTGTCCACAAACCATTTTCTTTTCTAAATATGATATATTCAGTAAAATCTTGACCTTCGTATGGAGTCCAAACAACCTTGGTTTGATTTACACCAGCGTCTGTCATTTGCAAGTGAATTGTTCGGTGAGGGGCACTTAAAACTGATTCTTGTCCACAGTTATTTTCAGCAGTAATTTTGTATCTCCAAGAGCGGTCAATTGGCGATGCAATTACATCGTTAAAAATTGAAAAATTAGAAAATTGAACCGTATCTATTAAAACGAATTCGTCTTGAATAGATGTTTCACGGTAAATATTGTAATGGGAAATACCGATTGTTTCAACAGGCTCCCAAACTACTAAGTTTGTTGAAGTAGTAGAGTCTACTGTTACAACACAAATTGGCTGAATTTGAGGTGCATCGCTCGTTAATGTCCAGTTTGATATAGATTTACAACCATCAGTTGTAGTCATTACGCACCAATATTCACCCGAAGCCAAATTAATTGCATCTTCATTTACTCCTCCACTCGACCATAAATAGCTCTGTAAAGAAGTTCCACCATCAATATAAGAAGTAACATCAATAGCACCACTCGTGTTTCCACAACTTGCCGGAGTTACTGTTCCGAAAATATAATTTAGAGATTGATCGTTTAATGAATTTGGAACTGTAATCTGACATCCTTTTTGATCTGTAACGGTTGCCAAATAATATCCTGATGGTAATCCAATAATTACAGCGCCTAACATTCCATTCGACCAACTAACGTTATAGGGCGGAACTCCACCAGACAAACCTGTTAATGCAATTCCTCCGTCAGAATTACTACAAGTTGGCAATGCAATAGAATTGCTCTCACTTTTAATTTGTTCGTTTTCAGAAACAGTATATGAAATTGTTACCTGACAATTATTTACATCTACTGCTTGTAAAATATAGGTTCCAGCATATAAATTTGTTGCTTGGTTTGAGCTATGGCCAGATGACCAATTGTAGCTTATTGGAGCTGTTAGACCTGATATTGAACTAACATCTATCATTCCCGTATTTTCCCCTGCGCAATTAACGTCTGTAATTGAAACAACCGGCACAATACCGTTGTTACTTATAGAAAACGTTGATTCTAGTTTACAACCAACTGCATCGTTCATATAAAAAACATATTCGCCTACGGCTAAATTTGCAATTGAAGCAGTTCCAGATTCACCTGTGCTCCATAAATATTGATCGCCTCCATTTGGGGAAGTAACAATTGCATCTACTGCCCCATCAAAAATTCCGCACGTAGAAACAGCAGAGGTAGTTAATGAAACTGCAGGTCCTTCGAAATAGGTAAAAGGAAGAATAGCCGTTACAGAACAGCCATTTTCTGAATAATCGTACTCAAACGAATAGGCGCTAGAAAAAGTAAGCCCTGGGTATTCACTCGGAATAAAAATGCCGTTTGGAAGATTTTCCTCAAGAACAGATATACTCCAGTCTCCTCCAACTGAACTAACAAAGTCGTTAATATTCAATTCATTTAAACTAGAACAAAGCGTTAAAGAAGGTGAAGTAAAAGTTACTGCAGGAGGATCATTAAATACAACCGTAAAGCTTGTATTCCCGCTTAAAGATTCATTTCCTATTATTGTGAAATTTATATCTGTAGTACCTGCAATTAAAGATTGAGCTTCAATATTAAAGGTGAAAATTGAACCAGTCAGACCAGTAAAATATGCATTTATATTTGCATCGGGTAATATTGATTGATTACCTGAAGTTGCTACAATAGAAAATGCTTCTGAAATATCGGAATCTTCAAATTTAATGTCTTGAGCAACTAAAGACTGAGCACCAACACAGCCAAAACCAGGATTTAAGCCTGTTCCTACTTGATAAACAGGAGTGTTTTGTGCAAAACAAAATCCTAGAACAAAAAAATTAATGAAAATTAAGCGTATTATTTTTTTCATGTTGTGCATTTTAAATTGAATTCAATTATGATGCAAAGAAAGGAAAGAAAGTTGGAATTAGTAATACAAAAGTTTCTAAAAATGAGTGTTCAATGTATAATCAACTTGATTTCGTAAATATTATGCAAACAAGGCTTTCAAAACTTCGTCAATTCGCTGACATTGAATTACTTCAATCTTATAATTTTTCTGATCTAAACCTTTATTGTATTTCGAAACAATAATTTTCTCGAAGCCTAATTTTTCGGCCTCTTTTATGCGCTGATCTATTCTGTTCACTGGTCGAATTTCGCCAGATAAACCCACTTCAGCGGAACAACAAATTGATCGATCAATGGAGATATCGGCATTACTCGATAAAACTGATGCTACAACTGCTAAATCTATTGCCGGATCGTCTACGCGTATTCCACCTGCAATATTTAAAAAAACATCTTTAATTCCTAATTTAAATCCACATCGTTTTTCCATAACTGCCAAAAGCATATTCAATCTGCGCAAATCAAAGCCAGTTGAAGAACGTTGCGGAGTTCCGTAAGCTGCTGTGCTAACCAAAGCTTGAACTTCAATTAAAATTGGACGTAAACCTTCCATTGTAGCTGCAATTGAAACTCCGCTCAAACCAGAATCAGCATTCGAAATCAATATTTCTGAAGGGTTTTCGACAGCACGCAAACCAGCTCCAGACATTTCATAAATTCCCAATTCATTTGTGCTTCCAAATCGGTTTTTTATGCCTCGAAGTAATCGGTAAACATGGTGCTGATCTCCTTCAAACTGAATAACTGCATCTACCATGTGTTCCAAAACCTTCGGACCAGCAAGTGATCCTTCTTTTGTAATGTGGCCAATAAGAAAAACTGGAACATCGGTCATTTTTGCAAAACGCAACAACTGGGAGGTACATTCCCGAATTTGAGAAATACTTCCTGGTGTGCTTTCAATATGAGTACTGTAAAGTGTTTGAATTGAATCGATAATCAACAATTGAGGCAACATTTCTTCTGCTTGCTTGAAAATGTTTTGAATATTTGTTTCAGTTAAAATATAACACTCTTTGTTCTTTTCACCTAAGCGTTCGGCGCGCATTTTTATTTGTTGATCGCTTTCTTCTCCTGAAACATACAATACTTTAAGTTCAACTTGAACAGCCAACTGCAAAAGCAAAGTAGATTTCCCAATTCCTGGTTCACCGCCAAAAAGCACCAAGGAACCCGGAACTAAACCGTCTCCTAAAACACGATTAATTTCAGGGTCTGGGAGTTGAATTCTTCGTTCACCATTTGCTATTATCGAATCTAAAGCTTGTGCTTTTGCATTTCTTCCGTTAGAAGTGGAAAATGCAACTACTTGTGGCATGTGTTTTTCAACTATTTCTTCCACGAAGGTGTTCCATTCGTTACATGAAGGACATTTACCTAACCATTTTGGGGTTTCATATCCACAACCCTGACAGAAAAATGCAGATTTTACTTTTGCCATTTTGATTAATTTATCAACAAAAATAACAAAAAAAGCCGTCCAAACGAATGAACGGCTTTAAATTCATTTAGATTTATTTATTCAATCACTAAAGACTTGGTTGAAACACCGTTTGCAGTTGTAATTGTTACTGTGTAAACCCCTTTTGCGTAAGAAGAAACCATTAATTCTGCAGTTGAATAAGAAATTGTGACCATTTCAACAACTTGACCAAGCATGTTTCTTACTTGAATAATTTTTGATTCATCAGAATAGGGCAAATTGAAGTTTACTTTTGTTTTCGCCGGATTTGGATACATTCCCCATAAATTAGCTAGCTCATCAATTCCAGATGAATTAACCAAACAAAATGATTGTGTATTGATATTTCCAAAATTTGCTTCTGCAGTTGTTAAACCAGCAAGTTCTATTGCATTTGGGTCTGTTAACGAATAATAACCAGCAGGAACAGGACAACCAGAACTTGATAAGCCATCACCAAAAGAATCTTCAATAACGAATTTATAACATCCGTAAGAAAGACAAATTTGTTCGTTGATTACTGGACCACCAGCATTGTCGTCTGCATATGGACCACCAGTAGAAAATGTAATTGCACCTGTTAAAGAATCAACTATTTTCCAAGTAATTTCTGAACCATAACAATCTAAACTTAACTCTAAATCTATGTTAATTGGATTTGCGACAATATTAAAGGTACTTGAAACAACATTATTTCCTGCATTTCCATCTGCTGCTCCGTTCGGGTTTGAAACTGTAGATTGAAATGTATGCGCTCCGCCTGCTAAAGTTACAGTGGGCAAAGCTATAACAGCCATTTGGTATTGATTCAATGAACCAACCCAATTGTAAACCGTAGTGTAAACACCATCATATCCGTAAGTAATTGTTGCTGAAGTTAATGGATCTGTTCCCGAATTAATTAAAGTTACTGAAGGAGTTACTGAAGTTACACAAAAAGTTCCGGCCACACCAGTAACGGATCCCATTCCTGCATCTATTGGAACACCTGGTCCGGCAGGGTCAACACCATCAATTGTATTTCCAGCAGTTCCACTCGGATCTAACCAGTTCGACAAACGATTGTTGTTAGCACCTCCACCTGTCCACGACACAAAAATTTTACCGTATTCATCTGAAAGAACAGGAGCTCCACATGCAGAAGCTCCGCCATGTAATTGACCAACAGTTCTATGATTTTCATCAAACAAAGGAGAGCCAGAAGAACCACCTTCAGTTACACCATCGTCCCATGAAGTAACACCCCAATGCGAATTTGGAGATCCACCACCAAAAGTTGTTGAAATAAGCGGAGTGTCTTCAAAAGAAATTTTCTTGATATCACCAGCTGGATGATGAACACCTACTGCTGAAGTAGCGGGTGTATTTGATCTGTTCCAACCATTGTAATAAATTCCCCAAGCTGGGTTTGGCGCTGTATTTAATTCAGATAAAGTGAAATCTGAAGTAGCAAAGTTAGCACGCAAAACACCTCCATTTACATTCATGTTTTCAGGTCCGTTAACAGAAGGCGCACCAGTTGCACAATCAGCTTGTGCTGCCGGAGCATCCCAACGGAATCTGAATACCCAAGAAGCTGGAGTAGTTCCACAGTGATTTGCAGATAAAAAATAAGGAATAATTGTTCCTGTGGTATTATTTAAAAGTGAACCAGTGCAAAATCCGCCGCCACTCACCATCATTCCAGTTGCGTTTCTTTGGTTTTCCCAACCTGCTCCAATTGGACAGTTTACGTCGTAATTACAACTTCCAGAAGAATTCAATGCTTTCAATTCGTCTTCTAAGTCGAAATAACCGTGAATTACAGTTCCAATTTTTAAAACAGATGTTCCTGCTTCTGCTTGCGGTTCAATTAATTCTATAACAACTTGGTCGTCGTGAATTAATTCTGTTCCCATAATATTGTTCACATTGTTGTTTAAACTCGTATGCGCACCAATGAATTCTGTTTGGTTACCATCAAACAAATACAAAACAGCGTTAGGTGAAAGTTTAAATGCATCGAAGATAAGATTGATTGACATTGCGTCTTTAGAATCGATTGTTAACTGTCTGAGCACCATGTTGCCCGGAAGTAATCGCACATTTGCTTGTTGCATAACGTCAATAGAAACAGGTAATTCTTTTCCAAAACGCAATGCTTTTTCTAAAGTGTTTGCACGTCTTATTAATTCAAAATTCTGTTCTTCTATATTATTAATAGAATTCATTTTAAAAATTGGAGCTTGCACACCTACTTTACTTTTCCACGAAAGTGGTGTTCCTAACTTTTGCGTTTGTGCAAACATGCACGTTCCGGCAAATAAGAAGGACAATTGGAGGAGTTGTCTTTTCATAGTTTATCTAGTTTTACTTTTTAATACGTTTTATACTGCATCCTCTTGGCGGAGTGTTCGAAACAGTGACTGGTTTATCTAAAGCGAGTTCATTTAAAGCATCCATTAAATATGTTTTCGGTTCAGCTTTATCTGCTTCAACAGCATTGTTGATTGCTCCTGCATATACTAATTTAAACTCTTTATCGAGCAAATAAACATGTGGAGTAGTTTTTGCTTTCCATGCGTCTGCTAAAAATGCGTTTTCATCTACTACATATGGAGCAGCGTAATTCATTTTTTTCGCACGTTTTTTCATTTCACTCGGAGAATCTTCGTTGTCTCGTTTAGCTGCGTTCGAATTCACAAACAAAACTCCCACGTTGAGCTTTTTAGCTAAATCACAAATTTCAGGATAACTCTTCTCCCAGCCTTCAAAATCTGAACTTCCAACAATAAAAGGACAAGTATTACACGTAAAAATAACCAAAACTCCATTTTCTTTTAAAGAAGATTTCAGTGAATACGATTTTCCATCGGTTGCTTTCATTTCTACATCAGTTTGTGCGGCAATTTCACCAACTGCTAATTGACTAAAAGAACTATTTGAAAGATTTAAAAACAAGAAACTTAGTAAATAAAGAGAATACTTTTTCATATGCAATACTTAATTTATAACTTTAGCGCATCAAATTTGATGACGCAATTTACATTAAATAGTTCGAATGAAAACATTCTTTTTTCTCTTTTTTTTAGTTTATTCTGTGATTCCCATGAATGCACAGCAGTTTGAAATACCTCCGGCTGATCAAGATTTTTATGAAATTTTAGAATGGAAAGGCGTTGGTGCACTGCTTTTGAGCAGAGATCCACAACTTAACCAGCGACAAATAAAAATCTCGATGGTAGCAAATGAAAGTGAAACTTCATTCGAGCAAGTGATGAACCCAATGGACGAAAATGTGTATTATTTTGCCGAAGATGGTGGAAAATATGCTTACTTTTTAGAAGATTTAGAAGTAATCAACAGTAAAGTGTTTTTACATCAGTTAAGTGTTGCAGGTGGAATTAAAACATTTAACGTAGCTTTTACACCTGCTTTAAAGAAAATTGGCAGTATGCAAGTAGACGATTTAAAACTGATTGACATTGTTACTACCGAAAAAGCACTTGTTTGGCTGTTTACATATGAAGACAAAACAACTAAAAAATTATTGACAATTGCTATCTGCATGACCCACAATAACTTTAACACTTATGCGGCAATTGTTTCAGAGAATGTGCTCGGGTCTAGCAAAATTGAAGATCAAATTTCGTGGTATATTGCTGGAGAAAATGGAGAAAACATAGTTTTTGCTGCTAGAACCCATGCAGGAAAAGAGGCAGGTTGGAAAGTAAAAGAACTGTCTCCAAAAGGACTTATTTTAAACGAACAAGCACTTCAAAATCAGGGTCTAAAATTTATTGCACACAACAGGGTAGGATTTGGAAGAAGAGGAAGTGCTTTGTTAAAAAGAATTCAACCTTCAGAAAATGGAACACTTTTAGTTTATAACAACATGTATTATGTTGGCGGAATTGAAGTTTCTGGAACAACAGGCACCTTTTCAAGTTATAGATGGGAAGAAAAAAAATGGGTGCCCGTTGCAACTAGTCAGGTGAAGAATTTCAATACCAAAAAAGAATTACAAGTTGGTTATATGCAACTAAAAGAAGGCATGGGGTGGGTTGTGAAAACGACTGAATTTCAAGGTCATTTTCATCCTTTTAGTGGTGGTTCAACAATTGTTTCAGATGCAATTACACAAACAACTTCTAATCCAAGTAAATTGTTAAGATCTGACTTTACGGGTAAATTCTGTTCTAAACTGAAGGAAAATTTGTTGGTTTTCGACCCAAAACAACTTCCAGGAAAAAAAGCGTTGAAATTTGACTATGTTCCTTTATGAAAGTTGTAGGAATTTGTGGCGGAAGTGGCTCCGGAAAAACAACTTTATTAAAAAGGTTGGCCAAGCAGTATGAACATTTAGAACCAACAATTTTTTCGATGGACAATTATTACAAGCCCATCGATCAGCAATTTATTGATCCAAATGGAAAAATTAATTTTGACCTTCCAAACTCTTTAAATCGCGCAAAATTATTTGAAGATTTGAAAAGTCTCAAAGAAGGTAATGTAATTGAAATAATTGAATATCAGTTCAACACAAAAACAGACAAGGCAAAATTGATAACAATTCAACCATCAAACTTGCTTATTGTTGAAGGTATTTTTCTTTTCCATTATGAAGAAATTCGAAGTTTGTTGGATTTTTCAATTTTTGTTGATGTTGATTTAGAAACACAATTGGATAGAAGGTTGTACAGAGATCAAGAATCGAGAGGATATAGTAGAGAGGCTATTCTTTATCAATGGGAAAATCATGTTTTACCTTGTTACGAAAATTATTTGCTACCCTATCTTCCTGTTGCAAATTTCGCATTCAAAAATGACCACCGTCACGAAGAAGAATTTCAACGCTTGTTGCCTTTATTGCCTTTAAAAAATTAATACTTTGCAAAAAGCGCTGAAATATATACTTTACGCTAGCTTTGTTGGAGGCATCGTAATTCTTATTGCGCTATTTTATGAAAAACATGAAAGTTCAAGTCAAAAAACAGCCACTTTTCAAGCATTTTTCAGCAATTTAGAAAAAGAACAAACAAAAAAACTTTTAACCGTCGAAAAAGACTGGTCTAAATTAAACACAAATGTATTCCGCGAAAAATATATAGTTGAAAACAACTGGTATATTCATGTTTTTCATGAAGATTCTCTCGTTTTTTGGAACACAAATAAACTCCCAATTTTTCAGTTCAAAGAATTACACTTTCCATTATCTGGTTTGTTTAGAGCTCAAAACGGATGGTATTTCACCAAATTTAAGGAACAAAATGGATTTACCGTTTGTCTCACCTTTCCAATTCAACGCACTTTTCCATACCAAAACAGCAAGCTAAAAGATTATTTCTTTTCCCCATTTCCGAACGTAAATGCAAGTATAGATTTAGAAAGAGGCGAAAATCAAATAAAAGATCAAAAAAACACTTTTCTGTTTCAACTTCAATTTCTTGAAAACCTAAAGCAAGCTAATTCTACTAGTTCTTTTCTATTCATTGGAACGCTATTTCTTTTATCACTCAGCTACATTTTTGTTCAAAGAAAAACAAGTAACTTCAAGTTCAAAACTTTAACGCTAGTTCTTTTTTCCGCTTTACTTTATTTTCTTTTTGTAAGCGATAAAAATTACTTGTTTGGAAATAGCGACTTACTGGAATCTTCGAATCTAGCCCTGAATGATCAAATAGTCAATTTAGCTGATTTAATTCTTGTAACTCTCTTTGCATGTGCCTTACTCTCTTTCATTACCGAACTTTACGCCGAAAGAAAACGCAATTTATTTGGCTTACTAGTTGGCATTACTTTAATCGCGAGTTTACTTTTTTTCTTGCCAAAAATTGGCATTAGTATTATCGAAAATACACGTATTTCACTCTACATAAACGATCTTGTTTCCTTAAGTTTGAATAGTGTTGTTTTACTTTTCCTCTTGGGTTTTGTTGCCTTTTGTTTCGTGCATTTTTGTACCACATTCTGGTATTGTATTTTTGATCAAAACGAATGCCTAACATTTAAATGGCATTATTTTTCTAGTATTTTAATCTGTTTTGGAATCTTAACACTAGTTTTTTGGACCGAACTAGAACTGCATTATTTTTGGATATTCGTTCTCTTCTTTTGGAGCGTTTATGTGAGTTGGAAGAAATTAGGAAACTGGAATTTCCCACGCATATTAGTTGCCATATCAATTTTTTCTCTAGGAATAACAGCTTCTTTATCACACGATTTGAAATTAAAAGAACGCGAAGAACGGGTTTTATATGCTAATCAATTAATAGACGACAAAGACATTACCTCCGAATTGGAATATGTAAATCTGAAAGAAACGATTTTAAAAGATAATTTCTTTGTCCAAATCTTCGACACACTAAATCCACCCAACTTTTCAGAAACAAAAATTGTTTTAGAAAGACGACTATTTTCAAATTATTGGGAACGCTTCGACATAGATGTATACTACTTTGAACCCGAAGTTCTTTCCGAAATGAACGGATATACGCAAAAAGACTTTGAACACCTGATTGAATTTCACAGTCAATTTTCAGAAATCGATTCTTCTTTGTTTAGCATCACAGAAAACACTGTAGATTTTACCTATCTTTTTCGTGTAGCTTTTAAAAATGGAACAGAAAAACGTTTGGTTTACGGAACGCTAAAATCGAAAAAGATTCCAGAAAAAATTGGTTTTCCACGACTTTTAATTTCCGAAAGTGCCAATTCATTTGACTGGTTAGAAAATTATTCTATCGCAAAATATGTCAACAAAAAACTAACAACAACCTACGGTCAATTTAACTACAAAACCATTCTTCCTTCCGGCTTCATTCAGTCTGAATCTAGCGCTTGGCAAAAAGAAAACGGATATGAACACTATGTTTTAAGAGGAAATGACAACGCCACCTTACTCTTAACACGCAAACTTCTAACTAACTGGGAAACGGTAACTTCTTTTGCTTTTCTTGTTTTTGGATATGGAATTGTTTTGTTTTTATTTTATTTGATTTACCTTTTATTTAACAACAAACAAGCATTCGCAAATTCCAGACTTTCAAGTAAAATTCAATTCACTATGCTCGGTTTAGTTGTTTTGTCTTTACTCGTTTTTAGTATCGCTAATTCAACTTTTTTTACAGAGCGATTTGCCATTCAAAACAACTTGTTGATTCGTGAAAAATTGAATTCTGTTAAAACCGAGGTGTTTCAGAATTACAAAAAAAGGATAACTTTAAATGTAAACGACGACAAGGAGTTAATGGATTTTAAACTTCGGAAATGGTCGAAAGTTTTTCTAACGGACATCAATTTTTTCTTGCCAAACGGAACCCTTTTAGCGACTTCTCAACCAAAATTATACAATGTTGGTTTGTTAAGTGAGCAAATGAATCCCGTTGCCTATTTTCATGTCATTCAAAAAAATGAATCCGAATTTGTGCACCTCGAAAACATTGGATCTCAATTTTTCACCTCTGCATATGTTCCGGTATATGCCGAAAACAATTCGTTATTGGGTTATTTGAACTTGCAATATTTTGAACAACAAGATAATTTTGAAAACGAATTAAGTTCGTACATAATTACGATAGTAAATGTTTTTATTTTATTAATCGTTCTTTCCGTAATTGTTTCCTACCTCGTTTCAAGTTGGCTCATTCAACCTTTGCAAAAATTGCGTTTGAATTTTTCTAAAGTTGAGTTTGGAAAACAAAACACTTATATAGAATACGAATCGAATGATGAAATTGGCGCATTAGTTAAAGAATATAATAAAAAATTAGACGAATTAGAAGTAGCTGCTCGAAAATTGGTTCAATCTGAAAAAGAAAGTGCTTGGCGCGAAATGGCGAAACAAGTTGCACATGAGATAAAAAATCCACTAACACCAATGAAGCTTTCTTTGCAACATTTACAAAGAACCTTTAACCCGAACGATCCCAAAAGCGGAGAAAACTTGCAGCGTGTTTCAAACTCGTTAATAGAACAAATAGATACGCTAACAAATATTGCCAATGCATTTTCAAATTTCGCTCGTCTTCCACAAGCAAATATGATTGAATTAAACCTTACTGAACTAATAAAAACTGTTGCACACTTGTTTTCTTCTGATGCTGAAATAAACCTCGAACTTTCTGAAAAAATAATTCTAGATGCAGATAAAGATTTAATTACACGTGTTTTCAACAACCTCATTTCAAATAGTATACAGGCGGTTTCCTCAGACAAAAAAGCAATAATCAGTATTCAAGCAGAATTAATCGAGAAACAAATAAGTGTTTCAATAAAAGACAACGGCTGTGGAATAAAGGAAGAACAACGCGCGCATATTTTTGAACCTTACTTCACAACAAAGTCTTCTGGAACAGGTTTAGGTTTAGCAATGGTGAAACGAATATTAGAAAATCATTCCGCAACAATAGAAATAGCTGAAACTTCTGAAAAGGGAACCACTATGCTAATTGTTTTTTTAATTAACTAAAAAATTTATTCCCCCATATTTACCGGGAAAATTCATACCATAAATACTTTTAGTTCAAAAAATCCTTTTATCGAAATAAATCACGTTTTATTTGTTTACTCTTTCAAAAGGTTTAATTTTATGACTCTAATTATTGATACATGAAAAAACTATTACTATTAAGTGGAATCATTTCTGCATTTAACGGAATTTCACAAACAACAATTTATGAAAACAATTTCAATACTGGTACTGCAACTGGCTGGACGTTAAATTCAGGAACAGGAGATAATTCTTGGATCGTAAACACAGAATACGCTGGATTCGCACCTTTTATTCCGAATACTCCCAATCAACCTGTTGCAATTACTGGCGGACCAAATTCAAACTATTTACACATTCACAGTGGTGCAGCTTGTACTGGATTAGGTGTTTGTAATGCCGCGTTTGATACAGGTTCAGCTTCAAATCAATCTGCCGAAACGCCAGTAATCAATACTTCTACTTATTCTAGTGTAACAGCATCTTACTATTATTTGTGTGCTGGTCAGTCTGGAACTTCATATGGTGTTGTAGAATATTCAATAAACAGCGGATTATCTTGGACACAATCTGGCGCGCAAATTTCAGGAGTTACTACCTGGACAGCTGGATCCATTTCTGACCCTGCATTGAGTGGTGCAGCGAACCTAAAAATTCGTTTTCGTTGGGTTAACGGAGCCGCTGGTGTAGATCCTGCATTTGCAATAGACGAATTTATAGTTAGCGGAACAGTAGGTTCAAGTTTAAACGTTTCTTCTTCGATTGCTCAAACAACATATTGTTCAGGAGTAAACACTGCCGCTACAGTAAATTTTGTAGCAACTGGAACACCTTTAGTTGGAAATGTGTATACAGCGCAACTTTCAGATGCTTTAGGTTCATTTGCAGCAGCAACAACAATTGGAACATTAAATTCAGTTTCATCTGGAGCATTGGTTATTAATGCTACAATTCCGGCTGCAACACCCGTTGGAACGCAATACAGAATTCGTGTGAATGCATCTAATCCGGCTGCAACTGGAACAGACAATGGCGCAAACATTACGGTAAACGCTAGTCCAACTGTTTCAGTAACTGCAAATCCTGCAAACGGAATTATGTGTGCTGAATCTAGCGTTATTATGGTTGCTTCTGGTGCAAACACGTATGTTTGGTCGCCAATAGCTGGTTTAAATTCTTCCACCTCAGCGAATGTTGTTGCAACTCCTGCAATTACAACGCAATATACGGTGGTTGGAACAGAACAAAATGGCTGTGTAAATGCTACAACATTTACAATTACGGTTAATGATTGCGCAAGTATTGAGGAAAATGAAATTGCGTTTTCTGTTTATCCGAACCCAGTTTTATCAATTTTAACGGTTCAATCTGCTTCTGAAACAAGTATTAAATCTTTAACTATTTTGGATCTTACAGGAAAAGTAATTTTAACTTCTTCGAAGAACAGTATTGACGTTTCTGATTTAAATTCTGGAACATATTTTGTTCAGATTACTCACGAAAAAGGAACCACAGTTCGTCAGTTCGTGAAATAATAAAATCTAAACTTTCTTAATAAAGTCGCTTTGCATTTTTGTAAAGCGACTTCTTTTTTTACCAATAGTTAGTTAAAGAAATACTTAAAACCTGAGTTCGATTATAAATCCTACTCAGAACGCCAATAAAATTGTATATTTGAGTTAAAATCAGGAAGGATTGGCGAGCCAATTCGAATGGGTTTAACGAAAAAGATGCTTTTTATAGGCGAAAGAAGTGTGGA